>CAJPUA010000061.1 GCA_905373705.1 uncultured Schwartzia sp.
ATTTACTTGGCGTCTTAACCGCCTACTTTGCCGGATTCGCCGCCACCTGTATTTTAGGTTTTAACGACCCAATGGAAGAAAGCGAGGATGAGACGTCATGCGCTTTGGCATATCCATCTACCCGGGATTAGAGCTTTCCGGCGCTGAACAGCGAGCCTTACTCCGTCTCGCCTCTGCCCGCGGCGTTACCCGCCTCTTTACGTCGCTCCATCTGCCGGAAATAAAGCCGGAAAGTTTTATTGCCGAAGCGCGCACCCTTTTGCAGGCGGCGCGCGATTTCGGTTTCGATATTATCGCCGACGTTTCCCCCGCCGCCTTAAAAACGCTGGGCTTAGAGCGTTTCGAAGCAAACGCTTTTGCCGCTTTCGGCATCCGCACGCTGCGGCTCGACGACGGCTTTTCTCCGGCGGAAATCGCCCGCTTCAGCCATAATGCCGTAGGACTGCGCCTTCAGCTTAACGCTTCCACGCTGAGCCGGAGCGACTTGGATGAATTAAAATCGTCAGGCGCGGATTTTTCCCATCTCGACGCCCTGCATAACTTTTATCCCCGCCCCGGCACCGGCCTCTCTCTCGCCTTTTTCCGGCAGCAAAATGATATGCTCCGCCAATACGGTCTCTCTGTAGGGGCGTTCATTCCCTCATCGGCCCGTCGCCGCGCCCCGCTTCATGCCGGGCTCCCGACGCTGGAATTTCACCGGGAAATGCCGCTTTCTCTGGCGGCACGTCATCTGGCTGCGCTGGGCGTGGAATCGATTTTTATTGGTGACGAATGCCCTTTCGAAGAAGAATTGTCGCAGCTTACCGCGACCGAGCCGGACATCATCGGTCTGCGCGCCCAACTTTTCCCCGCCGGCAAGCCTCTGCGGGAGTTTTTACAGCAGCCTTTCACCGCCCGCCCCGACGTCGCTCGCGACGCGATTCGCACGTTGGAAAGCCGGGAACGAAGCCGCCGCCTGTCGCCCATCGTTTCTGCCAATACCGTCGCCCGCCCTTACGGCGCCGTCACGTTGGACAATCGGGAATATCCTCGCTATGCCGGCGAGCTGCAAATCATCAAACGCCCTCAACCAGCTGATCCCCGCACAAATGTCATCGCCCGGATCGTGCCCGAGGAGCATTTTCTCCTTCCCCTCGTCACGCCCGGGAAAAAATTTACGTTTTACTTTGAATAACTTCACACCATAATCCCCACACAAAAACGAAGTCCCTGCTTCCGGCACGCGCAGTGCAGAAACAGGAACTTCGTTTTTCTTATTGGTTTTACCGGATGATCGCCAAATCCTTCAGCAGTTTGAAGTCAATGTGCGTCTTAGGTACGGAATGATGCTTCAGATAATCCTGATGGAGCGGCCCTGCGGGGAAAAAGTTCTTTAGCTTCATTGCCTCCGCGTAGCACTTGCGCGCTCCCACCGGGTCATGATTCGGGTCGTTCATCGTAATGGCCGCCCCCGTTGCCGACAAAGCCTTGCGCCGATTCTGGATGAAATTCATGTGATACTCCACCATCGGCTTGTCTTCGGCAGAAACGTAGTAGACGCCGCTGCGATACATCGGCCCTTCACAATCGCCCTGCTTATTTTTGGCGTAAGGATCAATAACCGTAAACAGGATATCCATGAGGCCGGAGAGATCGATCGTTTTAGGATCGAAGGAAATCTCGACTCCCATCGCCGCGCCCGTCGTCCCGGCGAGCACGTCGCCATGCTCCGGGTCGGACACGTCCGAATTGATATAACCTGCTACTACCTCCGTAACGCCATTGACGCGGGAAAACACTTCCTGAAGTTCGTAAAAGCTGCCTCCGGCAAAATAGATCTTCTTTGTGTACAAAGTAAGACCCTCCTTCAACGCTTTTTACTTCCCGTTCTCCGGATGGAATACATCGACATGACGCTGTGTCGCCCGCTGAACGTCGAAGATATGGATCAGCTCCGCCACCGCCTGCGTCGGCGAAATGGAGCCTTTCAGCACCGCTTCCCGAATTTCCGGCATCCGGCCTAAAACCACCGGATCGTCGAAGAACAGGTTATGCAGATGCTCGTCGATCATGCTGTGTACCCAGTCCAAAAGCTGACTGTCACGCCGCCGCTGGAAAACGCCGGAATCGTGCGTCACCTTATTGAAGGCGCGGATAATATCCCACAGCTCTTTCAATCCCGTCTTTTTAACGGCCGAGGCCAGGTACGCATGGGTGCGCCACCCTTCCGTCGCCGGTCGGATGAACTCTATCATGCGCTCGTACTCACCGCGAGCCACCTTGGCTTTCAGGTAGTTGTCCCCGTCCGCCTTGTTGACCACGATCGCGTCCGCCAACTCCATTATGCCCTTCTTGATGCCCTGCAATTCGTCGCCGGCACCCGTCAGAACAATCAGCATAAAGAAATCGACCATCGACCGGACCGTCGTTTCCGATTGCCCGACGCCAACGGTTTCCACTAAAATCACATCATAGCCGGCAGCTTCGCAGAGAAGCATGGTCTCGCGGCTTTTCCGAGCGACGCCGCCCAAGGTTCCCCCCGCGGGGGAAGGACGGATAAAGGCTTCGTCACGCCGGGACAGAGTCCCCATGCGCGTCTTATCGCCCAGGATGGATCCCTTGGTGACCGAGCTGGTCGGATCGACCGCCAGCACCGCGACGCGATGTCCCATGTCGCACAGCATGTTTCCGAAAGCCTCGATCATCGTACTCTTCCCCGCGCCGGGAACACCCGTGATGCCAACGCGAAGCGCCTTGCCGGTACGCGGCAGCAGCCCCTGCAAAACCTGCTGAGCCTTGCCGAAGTGATGCGGATTGTTGCTTTCAATCAGCGTGATAGCACGCGCCAGAGTAACCCGATCACCGGCGCTGACTCCTTTGATGTAATCGTCTACACTCAAGATCATCTTGCGTTTCGGCTTCATCGTCCCGTCTTTCAAAGCCGGGTTCAGATTGCCCACCGTTGTATCGGTAATTCCTTCAATTCCGCTCATTACGCCGCAGGCGAAGTTGTTATCGTCCTGCTCCGGCGCCCATTCCGGTTTGGAAGTCGTATACTCTGCCATATTGTACCTCTTAGCCGATGTCTGACGCTTCTGCTTTGGCTCTGTCAATCAAGAGATGGAGCAGTTTGACACCCGCCTCCGGAATATTCGTGCCCGGTGCGAAGATCGCCACCGCGCCGCTTTTATAGAGATGATCGTAATCCTGCACCGGGATAACGCCGCCGATGGCGACCATGATGTCGTCACGGCCACGCTTTTTAAGCTCTTCGACCAGCTCCGGCAGAAGCGTATTGTGTCCCGCTGCCAGCGAACTGAAGCCGACCATGTGCACGTCGTTGTCCACCGCGTCCTGCGCCGTTTCTGCCGGCGTCTGGAAGAGCGGTCCCACGTCGACGTCCCATCCCATATCGGCGAAGGAGGAGGCGATGACCTTCTGTCCGCGGTCGTGTCCGTCCTGGCCCATCTTTGCCACAAAGATACGGGGACGGCGACCGCTGAGCTTCTCAAACTCGTCCGCCAGCGCTCTCGCTTTTTCCAGCTCGCTCTTATCCGTAAACTCGGAGGAGTAGACGCCGGAAATCGTGTGGATGACCGCCTGATAACGGCCGGAAATCTTCTCCACGGCGTCGGAAATCTCACCCAAGGAGCAACGGACGCGAGCCGCCTCGACGGCGCACTCCAGGAGGTTGCCGTTTTCACGGGTCTCCGCCGCCTTCGTAATCGCTTCGAGAGCGTTCCGAACGTCGTCTTCATTGCGTTCCGCCCGGAGCTTCTCAAGCCGCGCGACCTGTGCGTTGCGCACCGCCGTGTTGTCGATAGCCAGAATTTCCAACGGATCCTCTTTCTCCAAGCGGTAGCGGTTCAGGCCGACGATAGACTCGTTGTTGGAATCGATACGGGCCTGACGACGCGCCGCCGCTTCCTCGATACGCATCTTCGGCAGACCGGTCGGAATAGCTTTCGCCATGCCGCCCAGCGACTCGACTTCCTGAATATGCGCCCAGGAACGGCGAATGATCTCGTTGGTAAGGGCCTCGACGTAGTAGGAGCCGCCCCACGGATCGATAATCTTGCAAACGCTGGTCTCGTCCTGGATGTAGAGCTGCGTATTGCGCGCGATACGGGCCGAGAAGTCGGTCGGCAACGCGATAGCCTCGTCCAACGCGTTGGTGTGCAGGGACTGCGTGTGCCCCAGCGCCGCGCCCATAGCTTCCATCGCCGTGCGAGCGATGTTGTTGAACGGATCCTGCGCCGTAAGCGACCAGCCCGAAGTCTGGGAATGCGTACGCAGCGCCATGGACTTGTCGTTCGTCGCCCCGAAGGACTTGACGATCTTCGCCCACAGAACGCGAGCGGCACGCATTTTCGCGATCTCCATGAAGTAGTTCTTGCCGATCGCCCAGAAGAAGGAGAGCCGCTTCGCGAAAGCGTCGACCGCCAGCCCCGCCTTGATACCCGTGCGGATATACTCGAGACCGTCGGCCAGCGTGTAACCCAGCTCGATGTCGGCCGGTGCTCCGGCTTCCTGCATGTGATAACCGGAAATCGAAATACTGTTGAACTTCGGCATATATTTCGTCGTGTACTCGAAAATATCGCCGATGATCCGCATGGACATATCCGGCGGGTAAATGTACGTATTACGAACCATGAACTCTTTCAAAATGTCGTTCTGGATCGTGCCCGCCATGATCGCCTTGTCGACGCCCTGCTCGACGCCCGACTGAATGAAGAAGGACAGGATCGGGAGAACGGCGCCGTTCATCGTCATGGAAACGGACATCTGATCGAGGGGGATGCCCGAGAACAGAATGTTCATATCGAGCATGGAGCAGACGGAAACGCCCGCTTTTCCGACGTCGCCGAAAACGCGCGGATTATCTGCGTCGTAGCCGCGATGGGTCGGCAGATCGAAAGCGATCGAAAGCCCCTTCTGGCCGGCGGCCAAGTTACGGCGATAGAAAGCGTTGGATTCTTCCGCCGTCGAGAAGCCGGCATACTGGCGCACCGTCCACGGACGGAAAACGTACATGGTGGAATACGGCCCGCGCAGGCAGGGTGGAATACCGCTGGCGAAATCAAGATGCGTCATGTGATCGTACTCATCATGATTGTAGAGGGAGCGTACCTTGATATGCTCCATCGTCGTGTTGACGATATCGTCATAGTTACGGTGCGTTTCCTCGGCAAGACGTTTTTTCCACTCCGCCTCGCTCTGCGCCGGCGCGGTTTCCAGTTCCATTTTAGTGAAATCAGGATTCTGTGCCATCAATCAATCATCCCTTTCTTCTTCTGCAGGAACCGCAGAATCTCATAGCAATTCGCCTTAACAGAAATGAAATCGTCAACGCCCGCTTCGCGATAGACAGGCTCCAGATCCTTCGGCGCCGCGCCCGCCAGATAAATCGTCGCGTTGGGAAGCGCCGCCCGAAGTTTCGGTGCCAGATCCGGCACGATCTCGGGATACGTCTTGTCGGTCGAGCAGATGACCGCTACGTCCGCGCCGGACTCTTTCGCCGCCGCCGCTGCTTCGTCAGTCGTCTTGAAGCCGTTATTGCCCTCGACATTGAACTCGCCGACCTGCAGGAAGCTCGTGGAGAAATCCGCGCGCGCCTTATGCTGGGGGATCGGCCCCATATTTGCCAGGAACACCTTCACATTGTCGCCATCGTGTTCCTTCTTGTATTTTTCCGTCGCCAGACGCAGATCCTCAAAACGCTCGCTCCAGCGATGCGGCGCGATGATCTTGACCGACTCCGGCGTGCCGCCTTTATTGAGCGCCGCGCGTACCTCGGCGATCGTCGCCCCCGCCTTGACCGCTTCAATGGCCGCCTCGACCACCGTGCCCGCCGCCGCGCTTTTCAGCTTGGCGAGGCTGTCCTTTTTGTGCTTTTCGTCGATGTCCGAGAGATACGCGTCAATATCCGCCATCCGCTGTTTTTTCAGCGCCACGACGTCCTCTTCGCGGGTATCCAAAAGTTCTTCCGTCATGTTCGGATACATGTTGCTGCCGACGATACGGTCCTTACGCAGTTCCAGCGCCTTAAAGCGCGCGTTCAGCGTCGTCTCGATGGCTTCCTGCGGATAGCCCGCTTCCAGCGCCTTGACGATACCGCCCTTCCCCTCAATGGTCTGGAACTCCGCCCAGATTTTTTCCTTAATCTGCTTCGTCAGCGTCTCAACCGCCCACGAACCGCCGGACGGGTCGATCGGCTGAAGCATGCCGAATTCTTCCTGCAGATCGCGAAGCTCCGCGCATCC
>CAJPUA010000062.1 GCA_905373705.1 uncultured Schwartzia sp.
GCGTGGAGGTCACCATTAAGAACATGGATAACCATGAAATTCATCTTCTCAACTCCGACGATTTCAACGCCTACTGCGGCGGCATGAATGCGGCGGTGCACAGCCTGCGGGGCAAAGCGCCGCGCTGCTACATCGGCGACACGGCGAACCGGGCGCGGGCGGAGACGAAGAGTTTGGACGAGGAATTTCGCCGCGTCTATCGGGGCGAGTCGATGAACCCGAAATATTTGGAGGGGATGAAAAAGCACGGCTACAAGGGCGCGTCCGATTTAGCGGGCATCGTCGCGCACGCCTACGCTTGGGACTGCACCAGCGAGGTGATGGCCGACTGGATGTACGACGGCTTCGCGGAAAAATACGCGCTGGATAAAGAGATGCAGGCGTGGATGCGCGAGGTCAATCCGTGGGCCTTACAGCGCATTGCCGGGAAACTCTTGGAAGCGGAAAAGCGAAAGATGTGGTCGCCCGCCGCCGAGGTCAAGGAGGAATTGCAGCGCCTCTATTTGGAATTGGAAGGGGATCTGGAAAGCCGTGGCGACGCTTCGGGATGAGGGGTTCGTCCGCTGCGTCGCGGCAGAAAGGATAGCATACAGTATTTTCAGGGAGGTCGTACTTTTATGAAGATGAGGAAAATCGTTTGTGGGAAAAAGAAATTGGCGAAACAGGTTTTGATCGGTTTGTTTCTGGGAGGCGTCGGCGTTCTGACGCCGCTGGCAAACGCCGCCGCAGCGGCGCCTATGGCGAGTGACACGATGGCGGAATACGCGCTGGATGATGTCATCGTCACCGCCAGCCGTACCGAAAAGCGTGAGGTGGACACGCCGGCGGCGACGGAAATCGTGACGGCCGCCGATATGGAGCGCTTAGGGGCGGCGAACAGCTACGAGGCCATGGAGCGCCTGCCGGGTTTTAACAGCCTTTCTTGGGGCGATAGCGGTATGGAGTACGCCATGAGCGCATCACGAACCATTGTCCGCGGTCTGGACAAAGGGACGCTGGCTATGGTCAACGGTGCGTCAGTGAATCTTCTCAATTACAATAGCACGAATAACATTCTTCCCGAGGCCATTCAGCGGATTGAGGTGGTTAAAGGGGCCAGCTCCGCTCTCTACGGTGCGGCTGCCATCGGTGGTGCGGTGAATGTCATTACCAAGCGGGGCAGTGACTTCACAACGACAAAGTTAGCGGCTTCCTACGGAAATTACAATAAGGATTATACGATTTCTACTGGTAACGGGCAGTTTGGTTTCATTTTTAAACGTTATTTTATCGGTGAAATCGACCGTTCATCTCTGTACGGGCTGACAAATGCGACTGGTGTGCCGAAACCGAATCGTATGTGGGGTCTGTACAACAGTGGGCGCAATGCCTTTTATGTTACGGCTGATTTTGGGAAGAATTTTAACCTTAATTGGTCGTATAATGACATGAACTTGAACCGGGCACAATATAACGCCAATGGGACGCACCATATCGACTACCATATTCGGGACACCCGAAACAATATCAACTTGGAGTATAAGGACGCTGGTCTCGGTCTGCGCTCTACCTTAGCCTATAACAAGCGGCGCTCCTATTCCGACAAATATACCTACGGGAGTAAAAAATATGAGATCAGTGAACGCTATACGATGGACGGCCTTACTTGGGACACCCAGAAGGAATGGAAGCCGCGTGACGGAAAGGACGATTTCATTTTAGGAGTAACATTCTCTCGAGAAAGTGCCTATGGGCTTCTTACTTCGGATAAGACGCTTTGGATTAACACGCATCGCACCAGCGAGAGTTTGTACGCTTCTTACGCATGGATGGCTGCACCCCGCTTTACGATGACGTTGGGACTGCGCGGCGAGCACATCAGTGATTATTCTAAGACGCAAAACATTTTTCTGCCTCAATTCCAGACGAACTACAAATTTAACGATCATTCATCTTGGTATATCAACATCGGCAAAGCCTACGAAGTCGCACCTATCAGTCAGTTCTTCAGCAAAAAGGACGGTGATGTGAGTCAGGTGAAAGCGCAGCAGGGATGGACTTACGAGACCGGCTATAAATATGTAGGCCGCCGCGATTCTTTCAAGGCGGCGCTCTACCACATGCGCATCAAGGATGCGTTCCAATGGAAAAAGACAGCGGCGAATACAGACTATCTTTCCAACGTGGATGATTTCCGTAATACCGGCATCGAAATGGAATACGACCATCAAGTGGATGATCACTGGGCGCTCAATTTGGGACTGAGCTTCTCCAATCCTCAGACACGGGGCGCCAGCGGACTATGGGTGCAGGCAAACAGCCGCTTTCAGGGCATTGCCGGGATAAGTTACACGAGAGGGAAATTCATGGGCAATATTAATTGGCTCTACTTGGCCGATCGAGAAGATGATGCGTATAGACTCCACGGCGTCTTAGGGAATATTCCCAACTACAGTCAACTGAATGCCAACTTTGTTTATCGTCCAGATCAGAATCAGACTCTTCGGATGAAGATCAACAACATTCTTGATCGGGAAGATTCAGTCAACAAATGGAATAACATCCTCCTGCCCGTCAACTATCTCCTGAGTTATGAGTATTCTTTCTAAAAGAACAGCGGCTATCCTTCTCCTGTCGATCCTGCTGCTTCTTTCCGGGTGTGCGGTGAAAAAGAACGGGCTCAGCGAGGTGGAAAACGAGAACTATTTTGGCCTGCGGGACGCAGAGGGGCAGGCGCTGATTCTCTCCGTGCCGCCGCAGCGGATCGTGTCGCTTTCCATGCGCGGCGATGATGTTCTCTTCGCGCTCTTGGGGACGGAAAGAATTGCCGCATTTAGCAAGTTCGCGAGTAATCCTCTCATCAGCAATATTCCTCCCGAAGCGGCGGCAAAAGTACCGGAGCGGGCACAGGCGACGCTGGAATATCTGATGAAGCTGAAGCCTGACCTCATCGTCATTCCCGAATCTCAGTCGCCGGATCTCGTGCGCGCCTTGCGGGAAATGGGTATGCCGGTATTTGTCAGCCGAACCATTCATCAGGTAGAGGAATCGAAGCAGCTGATTCGGGATTTGGCGATCATCGTGGGCGAGGTGGAAAAAGGCGAGGCCTTAGTGGCGGAGATGGAGCGGCGGCTTGCGCGCATCGCGGAGAAGACGGCGCATATTCCGCAAAACGAGCGGTTGACCGTCTATCGTCTGACCATGAGCGGCGGAACCGGCGGCAAAGGCACCGCCTACGACGATTGCTGCCGTCTGGCGGGGGTGGTCAACGGCGCGGCACAGGTGAATATTCAGGGCAATCAGCTCCTCCCCAAAGAGCAGATCATCAAGATCAATCCCGACGTGATCTTTCTGCCGGATTGGGATTGGCGGGGCGGTGACGTACAGGCGTACATCGAGGAGTGCCTGAGCGATCCGGCGCTCCAAACCGTCAAAGCCATTCAAAACAGACGCCTCCGCCCCATTCCCGACAAACACATGCTCTCGTCGTCCCAACATATCGTGGAATGTGTGGAAGATATTTACCGCGCCTGCTACGAGGAGTGATAGGACAAGGCAGTATAGAGGCATGGGTCTGTGCCTGTCAGAATGTCATGAAAAGGGCAATGAGCGATACGAAAAGCTGAAAATTTATGCTGGAGAGTGATAGGAAATGAACAAACAGCAGAAAAGAAAGATTTTGGCAGCATTAACACTGTCTGCTTGTGCTTGGTATCCATTTTTGGCGCAGGCAGCGGAGAAGGCGAACGAGGACTTAAAGGAATATTCGCTGGATGAGATCGTTGTCACCGCGACGCGCACGGAAAAAAGTGTACTGGAAGCGCCGGCCAATGTGCAGATCATCAGCGGGGAACAAATTCAGGAGAAGGGATATTTGAGCGCTTTTGAAGCCGTTCGCAATCTGACCCAGGCCGACAGTTTATCGTATCAAGACGACGGCGGCGATTACGGCACAATGTTTTCGGCCATTCGCCTGCGCGGTCTTGATACCGGGACACTGGTTTTAGTCAACGGTAATCCCTGTAATTTTGCGAATGTCGCCACGCTGGCAAATATTCCTCCGGAAGAGATTGAGCGCATTGAAGTGGTCAAGGGATCAAATTCTGTTCTTTACGGCCCTCAGGCCATGGGCGGCGTCATCAACATCATCACCAAGAAGCCATCGGGCAAAGCCGAGGGAGTTCATGGCAATGTCAGTGTCAGCGCAGGAAACCAAAAGCGGGAGTGGGGGACGGATATTCGCATGGGATATGTGAATTTTGGCGTTCATCGTAATCTGAATAAAGATCATAACAGAATTGAAGGTCCCGGATCGACGGGAAATGGCATTGCCGAATTGAATATCATCGATAAGCAGGGTACGCGGTATTATTTAGATGCCTATTTGGGCAAGGATTTATCCTTTAATTACAGTCGTTCGGAGCGAAGTTATAGCTATCAAAAGGGGAAATATAAGAAATATGTGTTTCAGCCGGAAGGTAAGGTGCATTGTGAAAGCGCCTATGATAATTTTGGCCTTATCTATGACAGTCGGGATACCGGCTGGCGGGGCGCTCTTGGTTACCACCGCTTGGATGCCCGAAGCTGGTATCCACCCAAGGACCATAGGGATCTGATCCTCAAAGGCTACGATGTGGATCTCGATGTGCAAAAGAGGTTGTCCTTATTGGCAGGGCGGGACTCTTTGGTCTTAGGGTTCACTTACACGCGGGAAAATATGGTTCGGGATCAGCAGAGTTTAGATTATCAGGAAAGTACCCGCAATAGCTTCGCCCTTTATCAGTCCTATGATCATAAATTTAACGATCGCTTTAATATGATTTTCGGCGTGCGGGAATATTGGGTAGGAAAGTGCAAAGGCTTCGAGTCGGATTTTCAAATACTGCCCCAGATTCAAGCGCTGTATAAAGTCAACAAAAATTCCTCTTACTATGTGAATATCGGTAAATCCTTTGAGATGCCAAAGGTTAATCAGCTTTTTAAGGCGAAGTTGACTTTTGAATATGAGGCGGATCCCAATCTGAAACCCCAGTCGTCGTGGTCCTATGAGTTTGGGTATAAATTTGAGGACGAGAAACGTACGTTTAATGCGGATGTCTTCTATATGAACGTCAAGGACAAATGGGGTTCCATCCCTACCGAGCGGAGAGTGGGAGGACATACATACCGGGGCAGTTACTATACGAATTTGGCTGAATGGCGAAGTGTGGGATTGGAGGTCAACGCGCAGCAGAGGTTGGACAAAAACTGGACGGGAAGTATCGGCTTTACTTGGCAGAATCCCGAATCAAAAGAACGGAGCGGGGCATGGAAGCAGGATTCGGCGAAATGCATCTTCAATTTAGGGTTGACGTTCCAAGAGGCGAAGTTTATTGCTGATGCCCGGCTTTTTGCGAACATTGGGCGAGAATGGGCATACTATAATTATCCCCGTACATCGTCCAAAAGCCCCGATCATCATTTAGCGGACAGTTTCGATTTAGGATTGACGCTCACTTACCGCCCTACGGCGGAGGATACGTTGCGGCTGTCTCTGCGGAATCTTTTAGATCGGGAGGATGCCTTGAATAATATGGAATATCGTGTTTTGCCCCGGAGTTTCATGTTCACTTATGATCGTAGTTTTTAAGAACGAGGAGCGAAGAATATGGTGGGGTTGAGGGTGCGAAGCGCTTGGGCGGCACTGCTTCTGGTTTGGCTGGTTTTGCTGACAGGGTGCGGCGGCGCGCTGAAAGAGCAGGCGGGGGAAGGCTATACGGTGGTGGATGACCGGGGAAATGAGGTATACCTCCCCCGTCCGCCTCGGCGGATCTTGGCGGCGAATCCTGGATATGATACAATTCTTTTGGGGCTGGTGCCGCCGGAGTATTTAGCGGCGGTGAATATCCGGGATACCGATCCCGAGGTATCTTTCATCGCCGATGAAGTGAAGAATATCACGCCCCAGGTGCGGGAAATTTTGAACGTGCCGCTGGAAGTGATCATTCAAACGAAGCCGGATCTCATCATTGTACCCGGCTGGGTAAGCGCAGATCATGTGGAGAGTTATCGACAGCTTGGCTATCCGGTACTGGTCTGCGGCAAGATCAAATCCATGGAGACGTTGAAGGAAAATATCCGCCTCATCGCCAAAGCGCTGCGGCGAGAGACAGAGGGCGAGCGGATCATTGCCGAGATGGATCGGCAGTTAGCGGAAACTGACGCGGTCTTGGCGACGCTTTCCGGGCCGAAGCCGGTGGGGATGTTAG
>CAJPUA010000063.1 GCA_905373705.1 uncultured Schwartzia sp.
GAACTGAACGAATCCCAGCGTTCCGACAAGCTGCCCGTCCGCGTAAATATTGCCCCGGCTGCCGATAACAACGCCCACCGCCGTTTCCGGAATATTGATGGCACGTCCCCGCGTATCAAGGACGTTACGCCCTTCCGAAGTCACCAGATTACCGTTGGCAGCGCGATAAAAGCTGCCGTTTCGCGTATAGCGCGTTCCTTCCGGCGTATTGATCATGAAGTATCCTTCGCCGGCGATCGCCACATCGTAAGGATTCCCCGTCGTCATCATCGATCCTTGCGCATGATCGGTAGCAATCTCCTGCGTGTACGAGCCAAGACCCAGTGTCCCGACAATCGGCGCCCGCCGGTCCAGCGAGAACCCTTTAAAATCAGTAACCTTCGCCTTCTCCGTGTCATTGATCCGCCGGATCAGCATCGGCTCAAACTCCCGATCCAGCGCCCGATCCCGCTTATAACCCGTCGTATTAACATTCGCCAGGTTATTCGCGATGACCGCCGTGCGGGTCGTTTCCGTAATCATGCCCGACGCCGCCGTGTAAAGTCCACGCCACATACTCTCTCCCCCCAGTTAAAAACTTTCATCCAACACTTCGACCATTATACATTATTATATTCATTATACAACATTTCCGCTAAAATTTTTCCCGCTAATAGTCCCAAATTTTTATTTTACCGACGGAACTATAGCGCTGTTCATTTCCTGCCCATCGCCGAAGTAATCGGCAAAGTCGAGCGCCTTTCCGGTTCCTATGGCCACGCAGGACAGCGGATCCTCTGCCAGCATCGTGGGAATCCCCGTTTCCCGCTGAATGAGGCTGTCCAGCCCATAAAGCATGGAACCGCCCCCCGTCAAAACGATACCGTGATCCATAATATCGGAGGCCAGTTCCGGCGGCGTTTCCTCCAACACAGCTTTGACCGTCTCCACAATTCGCCCGACGGGAGCGGACAGCGCCTCGGCGGCCTGCGCCGTTGTGAGCTGAATATTTTTCGGCAGACCGGAAAGCAGATCGCGCCCGCGGACGTCCATCTGCCCTTGCCGTGCCTCCGGGCTGGCCGCCGCTATCCGAATCTTAATCTCCTCCGCCGTCCGTTCCCCGATTAAAATGTTGCATGTCCGCCGCACATAGGAGATAAGCGCTTCATCGAACTTGTCTCCGGCAATTCGCAGACTCCGGCTGATCACGATGCCGCCGAGGCTGATGACCGCGATGTCCGTCGTCCCGCCGCCAATATCGACGATCATTGAGCCAGTAGCTTCGTCGACGGGCAATCCCGCGCCGATCGCCGCCGCCATCGGCTCCTCAATGAGCTGTGTGCGACGCGCTCCGGCCTGCTCCGCCGCCTCCTGCACCGCCCGTTTTTCTACCATCGTCACGCCGGTAGGAATACAAATCATGATTCGGGGGCGAAAGACGAAGCGATGACCAATCACTTTATCAATAAAAAACCGCAACATACTCTCGGTAACGTCGTAATCCGCGATCACGCCGTCTCGAAGGGGACGGATCGCGGCGATATTTCCCGGCGTCCGTCCCAACATCCGTTTCGCGTCCTCGCCGATCGACAGGATCTGATTCGTATCGCGGTTGACCGCCACTACCGACGGCTCCCGCAGGACGATCCCCTTTCCTTTGACATAAACCAGCACGTTCGCCGTTCCAAGGTCGATACCGATATCTATTTTCATCCCAAACATGCTATACGTTCCTTCCCTCTCATCATCCGTATCCGCGTTTTACTTTTCTTCCTGTATTGTACCACAGCCACAAAAGGCAAGCTTCGCTCGCCTTTATCAAGTGCTCAGGTATAATGAACACTACGCCCCCGCTTCCCTGCGGTCACGCTCGCTCAGTGTTCATTATACCATCAGCCGGGGGCTTTTTCTACTTAAAATTTCTCCGTCCGACTTATTTTCCACTCCTCAGTCAAGATGTAGATAAGAGGAACGACGACGAGGGTTAGAATCGTCGAGGTAGTGAGACCGCCGATGAGGACGACGCCCATGGATTGACGAAGCTCGGCGCCTGCCCCAAGCCCGAGGGCTACGGGCAGCATCCCCAGAAGGGTGGAGAGGGTGGTCATGAGGATAGGGCGAAGGCGAAGGGAGCAGGCTTCCATAACTGCTTCCCGGATCGCCATGCCCCGCGCGCGTGCCTGATTGGCATAGTCGATGAGGAGGATGGCGTTCTTTGTCACCAGGCCTAAGAGCATGGTAAAGCCGATGAGGGCCATCATGTTCGCCGTCTGATTCGCCACCAAAAGCCCGAGCACCGCGCCGATGACGGCAAAGGGCAGGCTCATCATGATGACGAAGGGCTGGGAAAAGCTCTCAAACTCCGCCGCCAGGACCATGTAAATGAGGACGACAGCCATGATCACGGCCTTGGCGATCTCGCGAAAGACGCGCCCCATCATGTCAGAATCCCCGATCAGGCGGTAGCGATAACCAATGTCCATGTTAATATCGGGGATCAGTTCTTCCTGAATGGTTTGGAGAAGTTCACCGGGGGAGATGCCGCTGGTATTGGCATAGACCGC
This sequence comes from uncultured Schwartzia sp., assembly GCA_905373705.1. Classification (GTDB taxonomy): domain Bacteria; phylum Bacillota; class Negativicutes; order Selenomonadales; family Selenomonadaceae; genus CAJPQU01. The sequence goes on from CAJPUA010000063.1 coordinate 2,544, forward strand.
GATCTGCCGCTGGCGTCCTTCGCGGTCAATACGGGTGGGGCCGGATCCCAAGGCGACCTCCGCCACGTCCCCAAGGCGAACGAAGGGTCCGCTGGCCGTCGAGACCATGAGATCAGAGACGTCCTGCAGCGTACGCCGGTTCCCGCGCGCCACCTGCACGATGATGTCGTAATCATTGTTGCCAATGGTATAGGAATGGCTCAGACTTTTCCCCTGAAAAGCGTACTGCACCGCTTTCCCCACGGAAGTATTGTCAAGACCAAACCGGCTGGCCTGATAAGGGTCTAAGCGAATGAGAACCTCCGGTTCGGGAGAGACGCCGAGGATTTCCACATCGGTGGCGCCCGGCGTCTGCCGCATCCTTTCTGCCAAAGCCTCCGCGTAACCGCTCAGTTTGTGGATATCGCCGCCCCGGAGGCCAATCTGCACCGGGCGTGAATCCCAGCGCCCGCCTTGGGTGGTCATGACCGCTACCTGCATGGTCCCCACGTCGGCGAATTTTCTCCGCAGCTCGGCCATGATATCCAGCATGCCCCGCGCCCGCTCCTCCGCAGGTTTCAGGCGAATCCGGATGTCGCCTTCGTTAACCGGTATCCGATTGCCCCCTAAGTGCAGCGCCGTGACTTCCACCTCGGGAAGCGCGCCGATGGTCTCTTCCAAGGGCAGCGCCCATCGCTTCATCTGGTCGAGGCTGGCCCCCGCCGGCCCTTTGATGCTCACCAAAAATTCCCCCGAATCGTAGACCGGTTGCAAGGCCGTCCCTAAAAAGGGAATCAGGAGCAGGTTCAAAAGAAGCGTCGCCAACGCGGCGGTCACCACTTTCCTGGGATGGGAGAAGGCAAAGACCATGAACGCCTCATAAAATCTCCGCAGCGCTTCAAAGCCGGCATTGAACCCATCAAGGACACGGGTCACAAAGACGGGCCGCCCCGCGTGAGCTGCGGAGGGCGGTTTCAGCCAATACGCCGAAACCATCGGGGTGAGTGAGTAAGCAGAAATCGTGGAAAAGGCCAGCGCGAAGGCGACGGTAAGCCCGAATTGCTTAAAGTATTGCCCCACCGTTTCTCCCATGCTGCCGATGGGAACGAACACCGCCAAAAGGGACAAGGAGGTGGCTAAGATCGCCAGCACAAGTTCCTTCGTGGCATCCTCCGAAGCCAGTGCCGGTGTCTTTCCCATTTCCATGTGGCGGAAAATATTTTCCACTAAGACGATGGCATCATCGATAAGAAAGCCTACCGCCAGCGATAAGCCCATGAGGGACATATTGTTCAGGGTAAAGCCCATACTCTTCATTAAAAAGAAGGCGGCCACCACCGAGGTAGGGATGGCGAGCCCGCCGATAAGCGTCGCCCGGATATCCCTAAGAAACAGATAGGTGATGGCGAGAGCCAGAAATCCGCCAAAAAAGATGGTATTCCAGACATCCGCTACGTTTTCCCGCACATAGCTCGATTGATCCGTGATGGTGGCTTTCTCCACATCCGGGGGAAGGTCGTCTTGCAAAAGCGCATCCAGGCGCTGGTTCAAAGCGTCGGTGATCTCGACGGTGTTCGTGCGGGACTGCTTTCGCACCCACATCAGCACCGAGGGAACGCCGTTGGTGCGGGCGTAGGTCTCTTCCTCTTCCCAATCGTCAGCCACGTCGGCGATGTCCGTCAGAAGGATGGGGCTCCCCTCCACATTGGCTACCACCACTTTTTTCATATCATCCACGGATGTGAACTTTCCTATGGTACGAAGGGTGATGGTATTGATGCCGTCCCGGATCTTGCCGCCAGGGCTGTTTCGGTTGGCATTGTTGACTTTTTCGATCACCGTCGGAAGCGAGATGCCGTAACGCGCTAATTTTTGCGCATCCACATCAATCCGAATGGCCCGATCCCCCGCGCCAAAGAGTGTGATATCGGCCACGCCCTCGATCATGTGCAGGTCGTCAACCACCACGTCCTGCAAGAGGCGGCGCACTTCCCCGGGGCTTCGCAACGTGGAGGAAAAGGAGTACACAGCCACGGGCCGCGATGCAGCATCGTAGCGCTCCACCATCGGCTCGTCAATGTCGTCGGGCAGGCGCTTTCGAATGCTGGCCACCTTTTCCCGCACTTCACTGGCCATCTGGCGGGGATCGACCCCAATATCAAATTCTAACGTCGTCTGGGAGAATCCTTCCCGAATGGTGGAGGTAATGGTCTTAATACCGGCAATCTGGCTCACCCGGTTCTCAATGGGCTTCGTTACCAAAGTCTCCATCTCTTCCGGTGCGGTACCTTCGTAGTAGACCCGGATGGAGACCATGGGCAGATCCACATCGGGATAAAGATCAATCCCAAGGCTGGGATAAGACTGGATGCCAAAGACCACTAAAACCATGATGAACATGGTGGTGAATACCGGCCTTTTGATAAATGTTTCGATCACTCTGCCGACGCCCCTTCCACCGTCCGCACCTGAATGCCTTCCCGCACCTTATTGAGGCCGCCAGTAATGATCTCATCCTCTTCCGTGATCCCGCCCAAGACCTCCACAACATCCTCGCCGATATAACCGGTGGTCAGCACCCGGCGCACCGCCAGGCCATCGTCAATCACATAGACCGTACGCTGATCATCCCGCATGACAATAGCCGAAAGGGGCACCGTGAGGACGTTTTCCTGCGGCCGAGCGGCGATGAGTGCCTCGGCGTAGACACCGCCGAAAAGGCGGCCGTCACGATTGTCCACCGTCACCGTAGCCTCGAAGGTATGGGATCCGCTCTCTGCCACAGGGCTGATATGGGCGATGCGCCCCATCACCTGCTGACGGTTTACCGCTAAGGAAGGAACCGTAAACGCCACCGCATCTCCCACAGCTACCTGACTGACGTACCCCTCCGGCACGGCGATCTTCGCCGAAAGCGCTGAGATATCAGCGATATTAAAGAGTGCCGTGCCGACCTTGGCATAGTACCCCTCTTGATAATAGCGTTTCTGGACGACCCCCCCCCGGGGAGTAGTGACCGTCGTACCACCCTGCTTCGACTGCGCCGCCGCGAGATGCCCCTCTGCCGACTGGAGCGCCCCAATGGCGTTGTCCCGCGCAAATTGGGCGTTATCCAATTCCTCTTTTGAAACGCCGCCCTTCGCGAAGAGATAGGCCTGCCGCTCGTAGTCCGCCGTCGCCTTATTCAGCCGGGCCTGTGCCTCGTAATAGGCGCCCTCTGCCGCCAAAAGCGCGGCGCCGGTATCCGTCTGCTCTAAGATCGCCAACACGGCCCCGGCATCCACTTGCTCCCCCTCATCGACCAGGACCCGCTCCACACGGCCATCCACTTTCGCCGCCACATCTGCCTGCCAGATGGGATCAAGAGTACCCGAAAAGCGCAGCTGCGGCTCAATCCGCTGCCGCTTTGGATGCCACGCCGTCACCGTCACCACTTTTCCCCGCCCGCTGGATTTCGCCTGCTCGCTCTTTTCCATGAGATTCTTCCCCACCCGAATCCCGACAATGACAAGGATGACCACTACGGCCGCCGCGATCCAACGTCTTTTCCTCTGCCCCTCCATTCCTGTGGCCCTCCTCCCCTTTTTCTCACAGCGGCCTCTTTGATTTGCCGCCGCTCTGTGGCGGCTCTGCGC
>CAJPUA010000064.1 GCA_905373705.1 uncultured Schwartzia sp.
AGTGACGCGGCGGACGAGAAGGTGGCAAACTCGCTGGCTAAGCAGTTCGAGTATGCCGGCGACAGAAATAAGATTCAAGACCATAGAATTCAGGGGCTTTCCTTGAGCGCGCTTATCGCTGACGGAATGACGTCGTCTTCTAAGAGGTACAATATCCTCATGGGAGCGGACGGGACATCCGAAAGCGTCACACCGTTTGTGTCTAACGTTGAGTACGGCGATTACGAAACGATGGTCATGCAGAGCACGAAAGGAGCGATGACCTCCTCGGCGATGGTCTGGCGCAACGAGATGAACGACCTCATGAAGCGCATGGGCGATCTGCGCCTCTCGCCGCAGGATATGGGCGGCTGGGTCCGCTTCTATAAGGGCCGCACGTCGAGCGACAAGGATAAAGCATCTTTCCGCATGAATTACACCACCATTCAGGCCGGATACGACTGGAAGGCAGGCAAGGATTGGCGGGTCGGCATCGCAGGCAGCTACATGAAGGGCAGCTCGACTTATGCCACCGGCAGCGGCGACAATAAGGCCGGGAACTTCGCCGTGTACGGTACCTGGACAGGATCGCGCGGCCAGTACGTTGATCTCATCGCCAAGGTAGGGCGTATGGCGAACGAATTCACGGCCTCTAACGCTTGGGGCAGCGTCACCGCTGCGGGGGATTACCATACCTGGGGCGAATCCATCTCCGCTGAATACGGGCGGCGTTTCCATACGGACGGCAGCTTCTTCTTCGAGCCGCAGGTGGAATTCTCTCTTGGCCGCTTGAACAGCGCCGACTACGATATGACCTCAAACGGTTACGGTACGCTCCATATCAAGCAGAGCGGCATTACGAGCGCCATCGGACGCCTCGGCATCGCCTTCGGGCAGGAAACGGCACGGTCGACGTGGTTCGTTAAAGCGTCGCTCTACCATGAATTTGCCGGAGATATGGAATCGACATGGGAAGTTGCCGGGTATCCGACGAAATACACCCGCCAGGAGGGCAAAGACACTTGGATCGGCCTCCAGCTGGGCGGTACGGTGAAGCTAAACGACAGCCTCAGCCTCTACGGCACGTTCGAGAAGACCTTCGGCGGCGACATCAAGACCGATTGGCGCGTCGACGCCGGGCTTCGCTGGAGCTTCTGACGCTAAAAAGATGACGGCGACGCGGCGGATTCAGCGCCGCGCCGCCGAAATTCTTTGACCGAGGCGAAGAGCGGAGAAAAGGGCAGAAATATAAAAAGAGAATATCGATGACTGAGAAAAATTCAACAAGCTGATGACAAAGGTTTGAAGCGAAAACGACACGGAAGAAAAGGAAGGCGGATGACATGATGAAGCGATTTTTTCTGGCGGCGGCTATAGCGGTCGCCTCTCTCTTTACTTTGGCGGGCGAGCCCGTAGTTGTAAGCGCCGCGGAGGCGACCGTCGGCTATATCGATATGGATGCGGTCTTTGAAGCTTGCCCCGGGACGAACGAGGCGGCTACGGAGCTTCGCCAGCTTCAGGCGCAGCTCCAGCAGGAATTTGAAGAGAAATCCCCGGAGCTTGAGGACAGCGAGAAGGCGAAGCTGGAGCAGGAGCTCAACGCGAAGCTCGCGAAGCGCCAGCAGGAGCTGATGGATCCCATCCAGCGGCGCGTTATCCGCGCCGTCAAACGCGTGGCGCAGGAACAGGGAATCTCCCAAGTCATAAAGGCGGAGCTTATCCTTTACGGAGGAAAAGATCTGACAAAGGACGTTATCGCCGCGGTGAAGGAGTAGGCTATAGCGTTGGCCGAGGTTCGCAGGGGGGAGCGGGATTCTGTTTTGTCGTGAGAAGGAAAGGGGAAATAGGGAGCTATGGTTAAAATAAGCAGGGGAAGGCTCTCGGGAGCGGTCGCGCTGGCCATCCTGCAGGCACTGGCGTGGGGCGGCAGGGCGTCGGCGGCGCAGACGAAAACGGAGTTTTCCGAGCAAATGACGTCGGAAGCTTCCGGGGAGTACGTTGACGGCGGCGTGGCCGAAGCGGGGAAAAACGTCTATACCTTTACGAAGGACACGACGATTACCGTTGATAAGCCGGGGACTTATGGCGCTTATAGCGTCCGCGCCCCGAAATTCCAGAAGGGCGTCACGATAGAAGCGCTGACGAACACGATCACGATTAACTCAGGTATTAAGGACGCGATGGAGGATCCAACGAATCCATCCTATATGTACGGCATTTACGGTCAGTCGGGAGAGGGGATCATCAAGGTCAAAGAACTCAAGATCAACCTTGATGGGGCGCGTGACGGTAAGCCGGACGTCTATGACGGCACGGCGTTTCATGTCGGGGCAAAGTACACGGTTACCGGGAAACTGTCGATCCACGGGAAAAACCTCACCCGGGATTTCGTGGGGATATCCGCGGACAGGGACGGCGATTTCAAGCATACCGGGGATCTCGAAGTGACTTATGAGAATCTGCCGAAAGATATTTACGCGATCAGCAATGAAGGCGGTAAAGTTTCCATCAATGTGGAGAGCGGCGTTGTGGAAACGGGGCATACGGTTAAACTGGACGGTTCCATTCGCGCCGAGGGCGAGACGGATTTGGCGCTGGACAACGCGCAATCCTTTCTGAAAGGGAAAATCGTAGGCAGCTTTTGGGGTGATCCTTCAAAAGCCAATCTATATCTGCAAAACGGCGCGCAATGGATCCACCAGTCTCCCTTTCAGCCGGATAAAAACAGCGACGTTCTAAAACTGGTCGGAGGAAGCTCGGAGAGTGGCAAGGGCTATATCCTTCCCTCCGATGATACGGATATCGTGATTCATAATTACAGCGGTCATACGCGTGCTTACTGGGCGCATGAGGCGGATACCCCGACGGTGCTAAGTGGGGGAACCATTCGGATCAAAGACGCGCAAGCGAATAGTGTCTTCTATTTAGCGACGAGCCGCGACGGGGTGACGGCCGCTAACGAAGAGGCCGTGCTGAATGCCTTAGCGAATAAGCTTTATTATGAAAAACTTACCGAGGATGAGAATAATACGAACCTTACCGCGAAGGCGGAGCTTTTGGAAGGGATGGTCAATTCTTCGGTTGCTAAGACGGTTGATGCCCGATTTGATAAAAAGACGGGGCGCGCTTTTTATACGGCGACGACGCCGCAGTCCGTTGACAGCTTCACAGATACGCTCACCGGGGACGCGGCGACGGATCAGGCCTATATCGACGGTCATGTCCGGCGCAGTGACGGCAGCTATGTGTTCACCATGGGAAGGACGACGATCACAACGACGGATAAAGCCGCCGTCGCCGCGACGAGCGCGGCTGAGCTCGATCTTCGCAATAACGACATGGAGGTAGCCGCGACCGGGAGCAGTGCCGGGATCCTTTCAGGGCTGTCGGCTTCCGGGGCAAGCGCGAATCTTTCCCTGGCGGGGGTTCATGCGCTTTCCGTGACGGCAGAGAACAGCGCTGACGGAAAAGCGGCGGCCGGTATTTTGGCGGCAAACGGCGGGACGGTGCATATCGAGAATGCGTCGGGCGTTCTCAAACTCTTCGCTAACGCGAAAGCGACAGAGGATACGGCGGGTATCATCGCGAAGGATGCGTCCACGGTCACGATAGACGGTATTGTGGAGATAGAAGCGGACGGCGACGAGCTGGAGGACGTGAGCCAGAAGAAGAATAAAGGCGCCAAACAGGGGATCTTGCTCCATGGTGCAACGGTAGATCTGGGCGGCGGGACAATCAAGGCGATAAACGGCGCTAGTATCGCCCGACTTGAAGATGCAAACACCACTCTCAATATTAACGTAAAAAATGGCGACGCCGGGAAATATAAGACAACGCTGATCGGCGATGTTGTGAATAACGCTGCGAACGCCGCCGTTGCGATCGGTTTGGGCAAGGATTCCACGTGGGACGGAAATTATGTGGCAAAGGAAGGCATAGAGCCCGCGTTGAATGTCTACCTGAAAGACGGCGGCACATGGAGCGGGAAATCGACCGCTCCGATCGAGCTTTTGAAAATGAGCGGGGAGAGCGTCTGGAACAACACGGGAACCGCCGTTGTTAAGCGTTACGCCGGCGATACGGCGAATAACCTTATCGACATGCAGAAGACCGATGCGAATCAGCCGATGACGATCGATCATTTTTCGGGAAAAGCTGTCTTTACCTACGCCCGTGATAAAGATACGCCGACGACAGTCCTTGGCAGTCGCCTGATTATCGATCAGGCGGCTGCCGGGAGCGAGATCGTTCTGCGGACGGATGCGACGGGCTTGGATCTCCAAAGTACCGCAATCGGGGTACAGAATATAAATAATATGGTGCTCGAATCACTGGCGAAGAAGCTCGCCTATAACGGCGCGCGCCGCGGCGAGGCGGAAAATCTGAAAGCGTCGGTGGAGATTGCCGACGGGTTGACGACTTCGGCGAAAACCTTGAAGATTGCACCGATTACCTACGACCCGACGACCGGCGAGGGGATCTATCACTACGACAAGCCGCAGTGGGATCCCGCGGAGACCGGCCATTATGATCAGCCGATTACGGGGAAAGCGAGCACGGATCAGTATTGGACGGTTAAGGGGATTTTGAAGGACGGCGTGTACAGGTTCACGAAGGACAGCGAGATTATCTCCGGGCTTAATAAATTTGAGGGCGGCCCGTGGAAAGGGGAGTACAGCGCGGTCATTGACGCCTGCTCCACCAGTCCGGTGACGACGATTGATTTAAATAACCATAATCTCACCATTCGTACCGAAGGCAAAGGGGCGGGCGGTATGATCGGGATTATGGCTACGGGCCTCGCCGCCAACAAGCCGCTAGGCGTCGTGGAGATCAAGAATGCCGGAGCTATAAGCATCACTTCCGTAGAGCATGGAGGCGGGTATGGCACGCCGCTCTTCGTCAACGGCGGAGGAAAAATTATTATCCATAACGGCGGGGAGAACCAAGAGCAAAAGGTTCTTACCCTGCGTTCCATCAATAAAGATAATAAGCGTTCCACAGGGATGAAAACAATGAATGGGACGAACGGCGTACGCTCCCAAATCATCATCGACGGATTGGTGGACATCGAGGTAGGGGGAACGAATCCGCAACCGGATACGGATATCGAGGGGATCAGCAACGTCGCCTCAACGATCAGCATCGGCGGCGGCAAGGTTAAGGTCACCGGCGACGGCGTTTGGGCGATTCGCTCTTACGGGGAATTTGTCAGCCAAAATAAAGGCTGCGTTTACTTCAACGCGATTCACGATGGGGTAGAAGGTGCAGCCACGGGCAGTGGAAAGAACAAGGCGATCATCGAGGGCGGCATTGGCATATCTGGGGCTATGGGCCTGCGAGGGAGCATTAACGTCGGCTTCGGCACGCCGGATTCCTATTACAAGGGAGATATTATCAGCTCCGGTTGGAATAACGAGGGAGAAGTCAATCTGTGGTTCACGCGCGGATCCGAGTGGACGGGCAATAATAAGTCGACAGGCGGCAGCACGAACGTTTACATGGACGGCGCGACCTGGACAGGGCTATCGTCGCAGACGGAGAATTATCTGCTGGAATTGAAGAACGGTTCTCTCTGGAAGAATACGGGAACGAGCGGGCTTGGAACGCTGCGGACAGAAGGGGACAAGAACGTCCTTGATATGACGGCGGACACGGCGGGGGATGTCAATATCGAAAATTACAGCGGACAGCTCACGGCGTATTACGCGCACGATCCGCTGAATCCGACGATGATTAAAGGCGGTAACATTACGATCAACAAGGCGGAGGCGGGCAGCCAGATCACCTTACGGACAAACCGTACCGGAATCGGCTTGACGGTCACCCCGAAGATCAACGCCGTTTTCGAGGCGTTGGCGAAAAAACTTACCTATAAGGATTGGCAGAACAACGGAGGAAATCTTACCGGTCGGGTAGAGATCGCCGAGGATCTTCTGCTTTCTTCAGAAACGATCCAGAGCGGCAGGATCGATTTTCAAGCATCCGGGAGCGGCGAGGGCCGCTTAGAGGCGGGGTCGACGGCGCCGGGCGGCGTCATAGATCAAGTAGTCACGGCGCAGGTCACCGGAGAAAATACGATCACCGAGAATACGATGTTTGAAGTCAC
>CAJPUA010000065.1 GCA_905373705.1 uncultured Schwartzia sp.
ATATTATCGCGGCCAGAGCCAGCGCCCGTGCAGAGCGGTACGTTTTCGGCGATATGAAAATCGGCACGGTGCTGGCGACTCTCCGAGGGAAAATTTTGGGCATGGATGAAGAGGCCCGGACGATAGGAAGGGAGTTTCATTGGCATATCGAATCATAATTGCCGGGATTGGTCCCGGCCACCCGGATTACGTTCTGCCCGCTGCCCGCCGGGCTATTGAAAAGGCGACAGTCTTGGTGGGAGGAAGACGCGCTCTGGCAGATTTTGCGCATGATGGACAGGAGAAAATTCCGATCATGGGGGATATTCCCGCCGTTATGACCGCCCTGCACGAACATCTAAAAAAACATGACGTCGTGGTGATGGTGTCCGGCGATCCGGGATATTATTCGCTTTTAGACGCGATCCGCCGCGAGTTTCCCCCGGAAAGTTTTTCGGTGATTCCGGGAATAAGCGCCGTTCAATTTGCGTTTGCCCGGCTGGCTTTGCCTTGGCATGACGCTGATCTTTTGAGTTTTCACGGGCGGCGTCCCGACGACGAAGAGTTGACTTACCGCCCCAGACGTATTCTGGGCATGCTGACGGATACGAAATATAATTCCCAGACGATCTCCGAACTTTTAATGCGACTGGGGTGGCCGCCGGATTCTATAGTTGCAGTCTGCGCCCGCTTATCTTACGCGGATGAAAAAATTTTGCGCACGACGCTTCAAAAAGCGCTTACGGAAGAAAAAGAGACACATTGCGTAATGGTGGTGACAGGTTTATGAGTTTTCCCGGGATTGAGGATGAACGTTTTATTCGCGGCGACGTTCCTATGACGAAGCAGGAAATCCGGATACTGACCATAGCCAAGGCGCAGATCGAGCCAAACGCGATCGTTTGGGATATCGGTGCGGGGACGGGGTCTATTTCTGTAGAGGCCGCTTTGCAGGCGAAAGACGGGCATGTTTATGCCATTGAACGCAATCCGGAAGGGATTGGGCTGATTAAGCGAAATGCGGAGAAATTTCAGGTAAAAAATCTGACTGCCGTCGAAGGTGAAGCGCCGCAAGCTCTACTAGAACTGCCATCCTGTGATGTCGCCGTCATCGGCGGGAGCGGTCAGCATTTAGACGCGATTTTGGATTTAATTTCCTCCCGGCTGAAAAAAGGGGGACGCATTGTTTTGAATTGTATCACGGTTCAAACGTTAGCTTCTTGCCTTTCGTATATGCGTTCGCATCAGGCGGTGTTTACATATGAGGTGATTCAGGTACAAATCAACCGCCTGCAAGCGGTGGGACCTTATAATATGGCCAAAGCCATTAACCCGATATATATTGCGACCTGTCAAAAGGTAAGGGATACAGGAGGGATTTAAGTATGCAGGTATTTATCGTTGGAGCCGGCCCTGGGGATCCGGAGCTGATTACCGTCAAAGGACAGCGCCTGTTAAAAAAAGCCGACGTTATTATTTATGCGGGTTCGCTGGTAAATCCGGCGATTCTTAACGTGGCAAAGGCGGGGGCGGAGATTTTTAATTCGGCTTCGATGACGCTGCCCGAGGTCATTGAAAAAATTGAAGAAGCGGTGCAAAACGGGAAAATCGTCGTGCGTTTGCATACGGGAGATCACGCGATTTACGGTGCTATCCAAGAACAGATGGACGAACTGAAAAAACGGAAAATTGCGTTTGAAGTCGTGCCCGGGGTCAGCTCATTTTTGGCGACGGCGGCGGCGCTCCGGCAGGAGTATACCTTGCCGGACATCTCACAGACGGTCATTGTCACCCGCAACGAAGGCCGTACGCCTGTTCCTGAAAGGGAGAGCCTGCGCAGCTTGGCGGCGCATCACGCGACGATGTGCATTTTCCTCAGCGTCCACATGCTTTCGGATGTTGTAAAAGAATTACTGGCGGGCGGGTACGAGCCGGAAACACCGATCGCGATCGTTCATAAGGCCTCGTGGCCGGAGCAAAAGATTGTCCGGGCGACCCTGGAAACGATTGCCGATAAAGTTAAGGAAGAGCAGATTACGCGAACTGCCATGATTGTCGTTGGTTGGTGCCTGGGCGCGGACTATTCGCTGTCCCGCCTGTATGCGCCGGAATTTAGCCATATGTTCCGTCAGGCGTCTAAATGAGATGCGCCGTTTTCGTTGCGACTGCGCACGGCATTGAATTGGCCGGTAAACTGCGTCAAGAACTTGAAGGAACAGTAGATATTTTCGTCAAAGAAGGGCGAGACGTTCCTGGGAAAGCTTACCGTTATGAACGGTTGGGCGATACGGTCAGAACGCTGTTTACCCAGTACGACGCTTTGATTTTCTGCATGGCGGTCGGTATTGTCGTGCGCTTGATCGCACCCTGTCTAAAAAGCAAGCTGACCGATCCGGCTGTCGTAGTCGTCGACGAGCGGGCGCATTACGCGATCAGCCTTCTGTCGGGGCACGTTGGCGGCGCTAATCGCTTGACTGAGCGAGTGGCGGCGATTTTGGGAGCCGTTTCGGTAATTACGACGGCTACGGACGTAAATCATTATTTCGCTCCTGATGCTTTGGCGACCGAGCTGGGCTTAAGACCGGTACCAAAACCGGAGATTCAAACGATTAACGGTGCTTTGCTGGAGGAAAAAACCGTCGTTTGGTATATTGATTCTAGATTGCGGCGCGCGGCCTTCTATCAAAAACGATTAGCGGAAAAGAAGATTGATGTTCGCCTGCTATCTGCTGATGAGATATTGCGGCGAGAAGGGATGAAAGTCTTTGTTACCGATTCGCCAATTCTAAAAACGCCCGGTCTTCTCAATCTCGTGCCGCGACGTTTGGCGGCAGGTATTGGCTGTCGCCGCGGCGTTCCGGCAGCGCTTATTCGTGGAGCCTTAGAGGCCGCCTGCACTCGTATCGGGCAAGATATTAACGCGGTTTCGATGTTGGCCAGCACCGTGGTAAAAAAGGACGAAGCGGGGATTTTGGAGGTAGCAAAGGCGCTTAACGTTGAAGCTTGTTTTTATGAAAATGAGGCATTGGAGGAGAAAATTACCGAGTATCATCTGGCAGAATCTGCATTTGTTAAGCGGACGATCGGCGTCGGTAATATTTCTGAGGCAGCAGCTTTGTGCGCGGTAAAGGAGGGGCGGGTAGCGCTCGCCAAAACAAAATTTACGAAAGTGACGGTGGCATTAGTATGGGAAAAATAACCGTGGTCGGATTGGGACCAGGCGGTTCGGAGGATATGACGCCTCGAGCCTTAAAAGCGATCCAGCAGGCTGAAGTCATCGCTGGGTATACGCCTTATATTAAATTGATCGAACCCTTGGTCGGAGAGAGAGAAGTCATCGGCACTGGTATGATGCAGGAAGTCGATCGTTGTCGGTTGGCTGTGCAGGCGGCCGTCGCGGGGAAAAATACCATCATGGTATCCAGCGGCGATTCCGGCGTGTATGGGATGGCGGGACTCATTTTGGAACTGGTAGAACAATATGACGAAGAAGAGCGTCCTGCAGTTGAAATTGTCGCGGGGCTCTCGGCGGTCAACGCAGCGGCGGCTATTCTCGGCGCGCCCCTCATGCACGATTTTGCGGTCATCAGTCTGAGCGACCGCCTTACGCCGTGGGAGCTCATAAAGAAACGTGCTGCCTATGCGGCGCAGGCAGATTTTGTCATCGCTCTTTACAATCCTAAGAGTAAATCGCGCGTCAAAAATATTGAGGAGATACATAATATTCTCTTGCAGTACAAATCTCCCGATACCCCGGTCGGGATCGTTAAAAACGCTTCCCGACCGGAAGAACAGAAGATCCTCTCGAATTTGCGTGATTTTACGCGGGTAGAGATCGATATGTTTTCGCTGGTCATCATTGGTAACAGCAAAACCTATATCAGAGATGGCTGGATGATTACGCCGCGAGGATATAAGTTATGATATTTATTGCCGCGGGAACGCAGGATGGGCGCGAGTTGGCGGGACGCCTTCTGAAAATTGGACATCCCGTAATCGCTTCCGTTGTCAGCAGCTATGGGGAAAAGCTCCTTAAACAGTATCCGGGGCTTATCATCAATGATAAGCCGCTGGACGAAGAAGGACTGATAGAATATCTTTCGGAAAATCAGGTCGGGCTCTTTGTCGACGCCAGCCATCCTTACGCGGCGAATTTATCTCAAAACGCCATGAACGCTTGCCGCCGCCTCAATATCCCGTACGTTCGCTACGAGCGTCAGAGCGTCCCTGTCGCTTACAAAAAGGCCTATGCGGTAACGAATTACGAAGAGGCCGCGAAGAAAGGGGGGGAACTGGGTCGCAATGTTTTTCTGACGACCGGCAGTCGCAATGTTCGGGCTTTTATCACATCACCAGACCTTCGCGATCATGAGATCGTCGTCCGTATCTTGCCGACAGCAGATGTCTTGAAGGAAATGGAATCTCTGGGGCTTACGCCGAAGAACATCATCGCCTTGCAAGGGCCCTTTTCCACCGAGTTAAATATCGCTTTATATAAGCAATATCGAGCCGATGTAATCGTGACGAAAAACAGCGGCGAGATCGGCGGGACGGATACGAAGCTGGAAGCTGCCATGGCGTTAGGGTTGCCTGTGGTCATGGTCGACCGACCACGGATTGAATATGATAAGGTCGTTTATACGTTTGATGAAGTATTGCGATTTGTGGCAGAAAAACTGCCCGGAAAGTGAGGAAATAATATGGATTTTATTAAAGGACCTATGGACATCGAAAACAGGAGCATGGAAATCATTGCGCCGCATTTGGCGGGATTGAATCTCAATGAGGCAGAAATAAAGGTGTATTCCCGGATGATTCATGCGTCCGGCGACGTGGAGTACGCGCCGGTTATCCGTCTCCATCCTGAGGCTATCAAGGCGACGCAGGAAGCCTTGAAAAGAGGCGCTAATATTTATACGGACGTGGAAATGGTGCGAACGGGCATTCATAAGGCGTCTTTTAACCGCTATGGCGGGAAAATCGAATGCCGGGTAGCGGATCCGGAAATTGCGGAAATCGCGGAAAAAGAGGGGATTACTCGTTCGATGGCGGCTATGCGGGCATTTGGCAAGGCGCTTAGCGGATCGATCATCGCGATTGGCAACGCGCCGACGGCGTTATTTGAAGTTTTGCGCCTGATCGAAGAGGAAAAGATCCTGCCGGCCGTCGTTATCGGGATTCCTGTCGGCTTCGTAGGCGCCGCCGATTCTAAAAAGATGCTGGCGGAAAATACTAAGGTCCCGTACATCACCGTTGAAGGGACGAAGGGCGGCAGCCCCATCGCGGCCTCGGCTATCAACGCGATCATGTATCTCTTGGATAACAGAAGGTAAAAGTATGACTAGTTGGCATATTCCGCGGATCGTGATTGCGGCCACACAGAGCGGCTCGGGAAAGACGACGATTGTGACCGGCCTTTTAGCTGCTTTACGGGCGAAAGGGATTAAAGCCCAGTCTTATAAGATCGGCCCGGATTATATTGATCCGGGCTATCATACGCTGGCCAGTGGACGACCGACGCATAATCTCGATACTTGGCTGGTGCCGGAAGAAAAAGCGTGCGACATCTTCTGTCGAACCGCGGAAACGGCCGATATTGCCGTTATCGAAGGCGTCATGGGGCTGTATGACGGCGGAACGAACGGGATCAGCTCGACGGCGGCTATTGCGAAGCTATTGGAAGCGCCAGTGCTTTTAGTCGTCAATGCCAAGGCCATGGGGGAATCGTCGGCGGCACTGGCGCTAGGTTTTAGAGAATACGATCCCAAAGTTCGGCTGGCGGGTGTTATCTTGAATCGTCTGGGCTCCGCAACACACCGCGCCATGATTGAGGAAGCGCTTGGCAAACTGAAAATTCCTGTATACGGCGCGGTATCTCGCAATGATGCGTTGACTCTGCCGGAACGCCATTTAGGCCTTCTCCCTGCAGAAGAAAACGAGCGCGATAAAGAGACCGTGGCGGCGATCGGGAGAGCGATCAAAGAGCAGGTCGATTTGGATGCGATCCTAAAGCTGGCAGAAATGGCACCGGATATTCCCCAGCGAGAAGAACCGCCTCAGAGTGAACAACATCAGGCGTGTATCGCCGTCGCCAAAGACGAAGCG
>CAJPUA010000066.1 GCA_905373705.1 uncultured Schwartzia sp.
GACAAGCCGAATCCCGCCGCGCTCCAGAACAGGATGAGCGCCAGGAGCGCCCACCCCGTGCCGCGCGCTTCCCGCACAACCTGCCGGTACTTATCAAACCTCGTCACCGCAAATCCCCCTTCGTGTAAGCGCCGCCCCATGCGGCGTCTCGCCGAAATATCGTATTTATTATAGCACCTTCCCGCAGCAGCGCCAATCCAAGCGTTAAGTTCATCCGCGTGCCGCCGTGTCTGCCCGCAGCCGGTCGATTGCCGCGATCACCATGCGCGGCGTTATTTTTTTCGAGCATTCAAACATTTTTTCCGACCCGGTCGGCTGCCTGGGACAGGCTTTTTCCTTCCAATTCAGCCGCACATCGTTATAACAGCCACCGCACGCCAACCGATTATACACACGGTACGGCGTGGGAAATTCGCACCAAGGCAGCGAGAATCCGCCGATCATAACGACCGGACAGCCCGCGGTCCGAGCCAGCCACGAAAGCCCGCTCGGCAAACCGACAAAAAACGCCGCGTGAGACAGCATATCCGCCCGTTCCAGAAGCGGCCGATTTCCCGTAAAATCTTCCGCCCCCTCCGGCATAGCGACGCGATAACCATGCGCCGTCATCTCCCGCTCGCGATCAACGCACAGCACCCGGTAGCCGAGCGATTTCAGATACGCCGTCACGTTTTCCCAACCGCCTGGAAAGAGCCATCCCTTCGTCACACTCGACGCCTGTACGCCAAGGCACACATAAGGCTCCGCTATCAAACGCGGGCCTTTCGGCCACGCTGCCAGCGGCGCTTTCCGCGGCAGTCCCATGATCATCTGCCCCGTCTGCGTCATGGGCACCTGCCGCCCGTCAATTGGCGACGCGCCGGGAAAATCAAGCCCGGCGTTAAAATAAAACGTCGCGTAAGTATCCTCATCGCGCTCCTCTTGAAGCGGGATATCTGGGAACAGCCGGCGCGCGATTTCGTGCATACTGGGCGCCAGCCAATAATATACCTTCGCTCCGTAGTAATCGCGAACATACGGCACATACGGTAAAAACGACTGCGTGTCGCCCAAAAGCGAGCTGCTGAAAATCAGCCGCACCTTTTGTTCCCGCATATCGAAAACGTGCGAAAAAACCGGCGTCCTTGCGTAGCTGACATGCACTTCCCAAGGGATATAATACTTTTCCATCGATACCACAATCGTCGCGGACACATCCTGGTCATAAAACACTGTCCCCGAATCGTGATCCCCGATCGTCACATGCCATGGCCCTTCCGGAACTTCGAGGCGAACGCCGTCATTGAAATCGATCTTCAGCCCCTCGATTCCCGTCTCTCCCGCGACCGGCCCTGCCGTTCCCGCGCCGATTTGCGCCAGATACGCCAGCATCCGCTGGATATCCTCCGGCTCCTTAGTGAAATCCTTGCAGCTGAAATACTGCACCGGATAAGGAAAAACGCCCATTGTCTCTCCCCTCCTCCGCGCCCTATTCTACCACACATCCGCGCTGCGAGCCACCGGCTTCATCTATCTAAGACAATCCGGCGGCGAAAAAGCCAAGGTAGCTCGGATGCTCTACTTTTAGATCCATGATTCAGGCGGGGATAATATCGCGCAAAACCGCGTTTCCGCCTTCCATATGAAGCTCTTTGTCATGGCGGGCGAAAAGCGTCTGACGATGCCCGACGCTGACGAAGCCGGTTTGCGGCAAGGTCTCGTGCAGGAGCTGATACAGGGCTTCTTCCCGCGGCTCGTCGAGGGCGCTGGTGGCCTCGTCGAGAAACACCCAGTCAGGACGGACGACGAGAATCCGGGCGAAAGCGATCCGCTGCTGCTCCCCCAGCGAGAGAATCCGGCTCCAGTCGTCGATGTCGTCAAGGCGGGGAATGAGCGCCGCCAGATCGACGCGCCGCAGAATATCCTCAAGCGTCGCTGAATCGACGGCGTTCTCGTCGGCCAAAGGATAACAAATGGCGCGGCGCAGCGTACCGAGGGGCAGATAAGGGCGTTGCGGCAGGAAAAGGATCTGGCTCCCCGCCGGGGCTAGAAGATCGCCGCCGCCAAAAGGCCAAATCCCGGCAATCGCCCGCAGAAGCGTCGATTTTCCGCAGCCGGAAGCGCCGGTGACGAGAAGCCGCTGCCCGGGAGGAAGAACGAGCGAACAAGGCGAGAGCAGTTCCCGCCCGTCGGGTAAGGCGACGTGAATGCCGGCGAATACGAGTTCCGGCCGTTCTCCATCACGGCGGGCGACGGCAGGCGTCAGCGCCCGGACTTCCTCCAGGTGACCGGTGAAGCCAAGAAGACGGTGGGTAACAGCGATAAGCTGAGCAACGGTATCATAGACGGTCACAAAGTAAGAGAGCGCGTCCTGCACACGAGCAAAAGCGGTGATGGTCTGCATGAGGCCGCCGAGATGCATGGCCCCGCTGAAATAGCGCGGTGCAGCGAGAATAAGCGGGGCGATGATAGCGATCTGGCCGTAAAAATTCGCGTAGAAATTAAGATATTTCGTTTGCTTCATGAGGCCGCGGAAGTTTTTGACGACATTTTTGAAATGAGCGATAAAGCCCGTATGCTCCGCCGCTTCGCCGCGGTAAAAGGCAATACTCTCTCCATTTTCCCGCACCCGGGTCATAGCATAACGAAAATCCGCTTCGTAGCGCTGCTGATCGTAATTCAGGCGAATGAGCTTTCGCCCCACAAGGTGCGCCAGCCACGTCCCCACGCCGGAATAGAGGAGGGAAAACCACAGCATATAACCATAGATATGGTAGGTTTCACCGTTGAACGGAACCTCCAGGACGCCGGAAAGATTCCAGAGAACGACGGCAAACGCCGCCAACGTAGTAAACTGCTTTAGCACGCCGATCAAAAGGCCGAGCGTCAGGCCGACGAATTGATTGATATCGTCTTGAATACGCTGCTCGGGATTATCCATATCGGTTTTCATGACCTGCAGGCGATAGTAAGCCTCGTCCCCGAGCCAATCGTCCATATAGCGCCCCGTCAGGAAGGTGCGCCAGCGAATCTGGAGCAGCTGTTGCAGGTAAATGGCATAGACCGCAATAACAATGTGCAAAAGGGCGAGAAAAGTGAATTTACCGATGAGCGGCCAAAAGAGCGCGGCGTCATAATTTTGCAAGGCATTGTAGAACTCGTTGTACCAGCGATTGATGAGGACGACGAGGTAAACCATGGCGAAATTCAAAAGAATAACGACGGCGAGAAGCCCCCCGGCGAACCTCTTTTCTTTCGACGTCCAATAGGAGCGGAAAATATGCCAGAAGCCTCGGGCGAAATCTTTTTTGGTCATAAAAGGTCCTTTCCGGCGCGGCGGCGACAGTATACCGACGGCAACGATTGAAATTTTCACTTATTATACCGGCTTTGTCGTGCGTTTTCAATAGCCATGCAGTATAATACAATATGAACACTTAGCGAACGCGGCCAAAAGGAGCGGAAACTTTAGTGTGAATTGTACCTGACCACTTAAAGGATGTGACGTTTCATGCCGGTTACGACTTTGGCGGCGTTGGCGGGGGGATTGCTCCTGCTCTTTTTTCTGCGCCGTTATTTTCCAAACCGCCGGATTTTCTTCGTATTTGCCGCCGTCATTTTGGCGGCGGGCGCTTTTTCCTTCTTTTCGGCGGAGCCGCCGCCCCGTCCGGCGATCAGCCCGGAGGAGCGCGCCCATATCGCCGCTCAGCAGCAGATCGTCGCCGAATGGTACGCGGAACATCAGCGCCTTATTGGCGATCTCGACCACAACTGGCAGCAATATCACCGCACGCTGGCCGAGTTCGATGCCGACGATATCAGTATTGAGACGGCTTACGAACGGCTTACTGAGCTGGATGCAGCAGCCGCTGAGGAAGAGGCGCGGGTGCGCAAAATGGAACCTCCGGAAGCGCTCGACAGAGTGAACTATGATCTGGTGGCGGCCATTCTCTCCAAGACGCGCGCCTACGCAGCCGCCCAACGGCAAGCGATCCATCTCACCGCGGCGGCGGCTGACCCCCAGCGCCTGACGAGCGACATACAAGAAGAACAGAGCCGCCGTTTGCGCCAAGTCATGATCACCGAATCGCCGGCCGGGCTTTTCACGGCGGCGGAACTGACCGCGCTGCGTGAGAATCTGATATTGCCGGAGTGAGGGCCCATGGAAAAGTCGATCATCATCGCGAAAGGCGCGACGGCTGAATTTACCGTTCAGCGTTCGCGCTTCATCGCTAACACGGCAGCGGCGCGGGACGAAAGAGAAGCGCAGACATTTTTGCAGAACGTCAGGAAAAAATATTACGACGCCCGGCATAATACTTTCGCTTGGCGACTATGCGACGGACGGCAAAAATCAAGCGACGACGGCGAGCCGGGCGGAACCGCGGGGCTGCCGATTTTGACGGTCATGGAGCGTCAGGGCGTCGCCGGCGGCATCGTCGTCGTAACGCGTTACTTTGGCGGCATCAAGCTTGGCGCCGGAGGGCTTGCCCGCGCTTACGGCCGCGCCGCCGCCCTCGGCCTCGCCGCCTCAACGCTGGCCGAACTTCACCGCTTACGGCGCGTCATTGTGACAATTGAGTACGATCTCCTGAGCGCACTGGAAAACTGGAGCCGGCAAAAAGAAATCCGCCTAGCCGACAAAAGCTACGCGGAAAAAGTCACCGTCTCCCTGCTTCTTCCTCCCGCCGAGGCCGCCGCTCGTCAAGCCGAATTGATCGATCTCACCGGCGGTCGCGTCGTATGGCAGGACGGCGGGGAAACGCAAGCGCTGATCGCATTAACGAACGAGGAAAAACCAACCGCTGAACCATGATGACGGGGACGCCTTGACGTTGTCAGTTGTCAAAGGATTGCCTTTCCATCGTTTTCGCCGCTGCCGGCGTCACTTCTCCCCTTTGCGCCCCAGAAGCGCGGCAAAGTGTTGCTCCAGATATTCGCCGATGGTCTCGCCAATATAACGCTTAGCCTGGTAATCAGGGTGAAGGCCGTCGGCGGTATAATCGGCGCGCAGATTGCCCGCTGCGTCGATCAGCGCCGCCGTAACGTCGACGGCGTATTTTTGCGCCATAATCCATTTATTGAGCCGCGTCTGCTCCGTCTTCCAATTCCCGGCGGCCGGCTCCATCTCATAGGCCGCCGCCATGCGGTCGGCATTGATCGGCGTCGCCGTCACGAAAACGGGAACAATGTTATGCGCCCGGCACTTATCGGCAATCTGCCGCAGGCTGTAAATAATTGCGGCGGCAGGCGTCCCGGCGCGAAAATCATTGACGCCGCCCATGATAACGAGCACCTTCGGCTTAAAGGGCAAAACGTCCCGCTCGAAACGATCCGCCATCGCCGCCGCCGTATCGCCGCTAAGGCCGATATTTTTGACCGGCGCTTTACAGTACGTTTCCCAGTCATACATCGTCCGGCAGGGCGGCGTCGAAATCGCTCCGCCGCCGTGGGTAATGCTGTCACCCAACGCCGCAAAAGGCGTCGGCGCGGTGACTTCCCACCTGACGGGCGGCGACCAGTCGCTGTAACGGCGGCCTTCACCATCCAGCGCCCGCACGCGCCACCAATAATGGCCCGTCAGCAAAAAGGCGTCCGCATCGTAAAGAACCGCGTCGTAAGTATAAAAGTGCCGTACCCGCTCCGCCTTTTTCCGCGGCGTATCCGATTCGCGCCAGACTTCGATTTCATAACTCGACGCATGCAGCACCGGCACCCAGGCATACACCGGATAGACGGGCATATACGCCATGCGGCGGTAATCGTCGAGAACCAGGGGCGCCGTCGGAGAAATCTCCGCCTCGGAAAGCGGCCGGGGATCTGTTTTCCCGACGATCCGCCCGTCCCGATCAAATCCCCGCGCCAGCCAGCACCCATCCAGCGCCCCCTGAGGGAGCGTGCGGGTGTCAATTTCCAGTCCCGGCGTAAAAATGTCTCTATATTGAGCGAGCGTCCGTGACGCGCCGGCATCTCCGCCGCCCAGAAGCACGACTTCATACGTTACCGCCCCCGGCAAAAGCTCCCACGAAAGGCGCA
>CAJPUA010000067.1 GCA_905373705.1 uncultured Schwartzia sp.
GCATCAGGATCGTCATCTGCGCCATCATCACATAAAAGAGAATCCAGATCGCGTCCTCCGTCACCGCCGTAATATCGCCGATCGCCATCTCTCCCGCGCCAATGGCGTTCCCGCCAAAGTAGAAAATAGCGACGATCACGAAGTTGATCGTTACCGTAGTCAAACAGTCCAGCCCCGCGAAAAGTCGATTCGCCTGAATGGCCGACGTAGCGTAGGCGGCAAAGGTTTCGCGCAGGCGTTCTGTTTCCGCCGGTTCCTTATTGAACGCCCGAATAACCCGGACGCCGGTAAGATTTTCCCGCAAAACAACATTCATCCGATCCATGAGGCGCTGCAGCGTGTCGAAAATCGACGTTGCCCGCCGCATGATAAAGAGCGCCATAAGTAGAAGAAACACCGTCCCGCCCATGATTAAAAGCCCCATATCGCGATGGAGCCGAAAAGAGAAGAAAATTCCCAGCACGCACATAATAGGAACAGGCAGCACCATCTCGATAAAATGAACGAGCGCCTGCTGCACCACATTGACATCGCTCAGCGTGCGGGTAATCATGGAAGCCGTGCCAAAGCGCTCAAAATCATCTGCGGAAAAGCGCAGGGAATGGTCGTAAACCGCCGCCCGCAGATCCCTTCCGAAATTCGCCGCAAGCTTGGCGCTGATATAGCTTCCCAAAAGCGTGAGTCCTCCCGATACGAGAGAAACCGCCAGCATGACCGCGCCGTCCTTCATAATGGCGGCTAAAGCGCCGCCGCCGAGCGCCTGATTGATCATTTCAGCAGCAATCGTCGGCACCAGAAGCGAGCCGCCCACGTCGGCGAAAATAATCAGCATGACCGCGGCGCACTGCCAGCGATACGGCTTCAGATAAGGCAAAATCGTCCGCAGGATCGTTGTCATTTTCAGCCCTTTCTTTTATCAAGCCCTTACCGCCTGGCAAAGACGTCCCTTTCCCCAAAAACATAACTTAACATAAGTTATTATACAACATCGGCCAAAATCTGACGCCGCCGGTCGGCTATATCCTGAGCAAAAGCACGCTGCCGCTGGCGAGAATTTTGCGTCACAAAAGTGCCATCTGCCCCGCGAAAAAACGTGACACAGAGAAGGCGTGGCAGTCATACATTACTGCCACGCCTTCTCTTTAAGGCATATCCCTCCGAATCGCTTCTTTTAAAAGCTTACATCAGATCGTCCGAGGTCGTTTTTTTCACCTTATGACCAAAGCCCAGCATCGCCGAAACCTTTTCAACGACAACGAAGAACACAGGGATCAAAAACACCCCGAGAGTCGTTGCGAAAAACATGCCGCCCACGACCGCGATGCCCATGTTATTGCGCGCTGCCGCGCCGGCTCCGGTTGCGATGGCCAGCGGCAGGCAGCCGATGATGAAGGCCAGCGACGTCATAATGATCGGACGCAGGCGCAATCCCGCCGCTTCAATCGCTGCCTGCACCGGGTCCATCCCCTTATCGGTACGCACCTTGGCGAACTCAACGATCAGGATCGCATTCTTCGCCGCCAGACCGATGATCATGATGATCCCGATCTGCATGTAAATACTGTTCTGTTGACGCGCCAGTTCCTCGATGAAAAGCGCGCCGAAGATACCCGTTGGCACCGTCAGGAGGACGGCGAAAGGTACGCTCCAGCTCTCGTAGAGCGCCGCCAGACAAAGGAACACGAACAAGAGCGCCAAGCCCAGCACCTGTGTCGTCTTATCGCCGGACTTCTGCTCCTCTCGACTCTGCCCCGACCACTCGATATTGAACCCAGTGGGCGCTTTTTCGCGCACGACTTCGGTGAGGGCGGCCATCGCCTGTCCCGAGCTATACCCCGGCGCCTCGCTGCCTTGAATGGTGACAGAACGCGCCGCGTTAAAGCGGCTGATGATCGACGCGCCGGTATTGACCCGCGGCTTTAAAAGAGTATCCAACGGTACTAAGGTACCGGTACTGCTCTTGACAAAAACAAATTTAGCGGCTTCCACTTCCTTGCGGTACATCGTATCGGATTGCAGGACGACCTTATAACTGCGGCCGAACTGATTGAAGTCGTTGACCTCCGAACCGCCGAAATTTACCTGTAAAGCGGTAAACACGTCCGACAGATTAACCCCGAGGTTTTTGACCTTATCGCGGTCAATATCGAACTGATAAATCGGCGAATTAATGGAGAACGTCGAATAAACGCCCTGAAGCTCCGGCCGCTGATTTGCCGCCGCGACAATCCCTTGCGTAATAGTGGCCAACTCCGTATCGGTATGCCCCGACATATCCTGAAGCTGGAGATTAAAGCCGCCGACGGCTCCCAGCCCCGGCAGAGACGGCGGATTGAAGGCGATGACCGTCGCCTCTGGCACAATCTGCGCCCCCATAGCGAACGCTTTACCAATCTGCGCGTTTATCCCAAGACCCGCCGATTTTCGTTTCGACCAGTCCTCAAGACCGACGAACATGACGCCGGCATTCGATTTCGAGCCGTTTGACAGAATGTCAATGCCGGTGATATTCATGACGATCTTGACCCCGGGATTTTCCTGCAACGCCGCCGCCAGACGCGACATCGATTCTGATGTACGGTTCAGGGAAGTTCCTTCCGGCAGGGAAACGGATACGATATAGTATCCCTGATCTTCCGCCGGCACAAAGGTCGACGGCACCAGCCGATAAAGGATGACGGTCAGGACAACGATGGTCAAAAGGACAATCGCTGCCGTTCTCGCGTGCTTAATGAACCAAGAAACGCCGCCCACGTAGCGCTTCGTCGTCCGTTCAAACCAATCGTTGAAGCGGTCAAAGAAGCGATCTAGAAACCCTTTCCCCTCGTCCTCCTGGTGCGGCTTTAAGAGGAGCGCGCAAAGCGCCGGGGTCAAGGTTAGAGCAATGAAGGCCGACAGCGACATGGAGATGGCAATCGTCAGGGCGAACTGCTTGTAAAGGACACCCATCATACCGCCGAGGAACGCAACCGGAACAAATACCGCCGCCAGCACGAAGGCAATGGCCACAACCGGCCCCTGCACTTCGTCCATAGCGATTTCCGTCGCTTCCTTCGGCGAAAGATGACGCTCCGTCATGTTACGCTCCACGTTTTCAATAACGACGATAGCATCGTCGACGACGAGACCAATGGCCAGCACCATGGCGAACAACGTCAGTGTATTAATGGTAAAGCCCAAAACGATAAACGCGCCGAACGTCGCGATCAAGGACACCGGCACCGCCAGCATGGGGATAAGGGTTGCCCGCCAGCTCTGGAGGAATAAGAAAACGATGAGCATAACGAGAAGCAGCGCCTCGACGAAGGTATGAACAACCTCCTCGAGAGATGCCCGAATATATTCCGTGCTGTCAACAATCTCCACATATTTCATATCCGGCGGAAAATTCGGCTCGGCTTCCTGAATAATCTTGCGCACCGCGCTTACCGTCTGCATGGCGTTGGCGTCGCTTGTGAGCTGAACGCCGAAGGCGATACCCACCTGCCCGTTGGCTTTTGACTCGACTGTATTGGAGCGCGCCCCCGTCTCAATGCGGGCAATATCTTTGAGGCGAACGAACGCACCGCTTTCCCCGGCGCGTACGACAACGTTGCCGAACTCCTCTGGTGTCGTCAGGCGGCCGGAAACCTTGCCTGTGTATTGCTTTTCCTGTGTAACCGGGGCCGGCATCTGCCCGACGGTTCCTGCCGGCGCCTGTACGTTCTGCTCCTTGATCGCCGTCGTCACATCCGACACGGTAAGTCCCAGCTCCGCCAGACGATCCGGGTTCAGCCAGACGCGCATGGCGTAATCCGGTCCGTAGACATTGACGTCGCCCACCCCGGGAACGCGCTTAATCTGATCGATAAGATAGATACTGGCGTAATTTTTGAGAAATTCACGGCTGTATGTGCTGTTAGGCGAATAGAGCGAACCGATAAGCGCCATATCATTCGACGCCTTCTTCGTCGTAACGCCGTAGGACTGCACCTCGTTCGGCAGACTGGCCTGGGCGATCGCCACGTTATTCTGCACCTTAACCGCGTCCATGTCGCCGTCCGTCCCCAGCTCGAACTGAACGGACAGCGAATAGCGCCCGCTGTCGTCCGCATTCGCCGACATGTAATCCATGCCCTGCGTGCCGTTGACCTGCTCCTCGATGATCTGTGCTACCGTTTCATTGACGACGCTGGCATTCGCTCCGACATAATTCGTCGTGACATTTACCGTCGGCGGGGAGATTTGCGGATACTGCGCAACCGGCAGATTAAATGCTGACAACAGCCCCAAAATGACCATCATCAGAGAAATAACGATGGCGAAGATCGGGCGTTGAATAAAGAACTTAGGCAAAATGTAACCCCCTTACGACTGCGCCGTCGTTTTTTCCGTCGGGGCGGCATCGAGCGTAAAGCCCATCTCCTCCGGCGTCACCATCGTCACATTCATATCCATACCAGCCTGGAGCTTCGTCAGGCCTTCCACGACCACAGCCTCGCCCGCGTTGACTCCGCTCCGGATAATATAATAGCTGCCGATTTTCTCACCCAGCTCGACGTTCCGGGTCTCCGACTTATTATCGGGGCCTACGACGATAACGAAAGTCTTGTTAAGAACCTGCTGAATCGCCCGCTGCGGCACCAAGAGCGCATTCGGCACGACTTCGCCCCCGAGGCGAACCCGGGCGAACATGCCGGGAAGCAGCATACCATTAGGATTTCTAAACAGCGCCTTGACCGTCAACGTTCCCGTATTAGAGGAAAGCGCCCGGTCGGCCTGAACCAGCTTCCCCATGATAGGATATTCCTGGCCATTCGACAGCGTAATCGACACCGTCGCGTTTTCCATATTTCCCGAGTTCAGCTCCTGCAGATGCATAAACGCCAGATATTGCGTTTCGGAAATGCTGAACTGTACGTATACAGGATCGACCGAGCCAATCGTTACCAGTGCCGTCTGCCCAGCATTAGCGTATGTCCCCACGGCCACATCATTAACATCCAGGCGACCGGAAAGTGGCGCGTATACTGTCGTATCATCAAGGTTCTCCTGCGCCCGTTTAAGGAGCGCCGCGTTGGCCGCGACCATTGCCTCATACTCATGAACTCGGGCGCGCTGCGTCGTGGCTGTCTGCTCGGCGATGGCCGCCGACGCCAGAAGTTCTTCATCGCGCTGTAAATCGATCTGCGCGTTGTTAAGCGTCGCCTCCGACTGTGCCAGTGTCGCCCGAGCCGACAGCACCGCCGATTCATACTGGCGGGAATCGATGCGATAAAGTGCCTCGCCTTCCTGCACGAACTGCCCGCCCGTAAAGAATTTCTCCATAATCGTGCCGGAAACGCGCGGCAAAATCTTTACTTCGTCAAAGCCGCGCACCTGCCCCGCGTATTCTGACGAAAGCGGCGTATTCTGCTGCAATACCGTAACCGCCTTGACCGCCACCGCCTTGCCTGCCGCTCCCTGTTCGCTGCCGCCGCAGCCCGCGAGCAGCAGCCCCGCCGCCAACAGCCCTGCCATCGCCGCGCCCAGTCGTTTCTTTTTTTCTTCCAAAAACAAAATAAAATACCTCCTTAAATCCCTCAGCACCGCGATAAATCTATGCTCCACAGGGATCCTGCATCAGTGTCAAGCAAATAGTAAATAATTATTTACTATCTTTACTATATTATTTTATCGAACGCATTTTGTCAAGGGTTCCCGTAGACTCGCAAACCGTTTACGAGCCGGTCTTTCGTGTTTTTCATCCGTAGAGTTTTTGGGTAATTTTTTGCGCCGTCGTAGTCATGGCAAGACCGCCCTCGGCAGTTTCCTTCAGGGTGCGCGGCAGGGCGCGGCCGATGTTTTTCATCGCTTCGATCACTTCATCCGCAGGAATAACGGATCGTATCCCTGCCAGCGCCATATCCGCCGCCAACATAGCGTGAACGGCCGCGAAGCCGTTCCGTTTAACGCAGGGAACTTCCACCAGCCCCGCTACGGGGTCGCAGACAAGGCCCAAGAGATTTT
>CAJPUA010000068.1 GCA_905373705.1 uncultured Schwartzia sp.
GGCATACGCCATGCGCCTGTTTTCGCCGCAAAACCGCCGCGAATAAGACGCCGCGGCTTGGCACATTTCAGGCCGATGTTTTCGCCGGAACCGCCAATTACAACGGAATATTGCCGTGCTTCTTGGCCGGGCCAACCTCGCGCTTCGTAGCCAGCATGTTCAAGGACTGAATAATGCGCGGACGGGTTTCCTTCGGCTCGATGACATAATCGACATAGCCGCGCTCCGCCGCTTTGTATGGGGTAGCAAACTCGGCCACATATTCGTCCGTATGCTTCTTTTTAAGCTCCGGCTCGTCGTTCTTGAAGATGATGTTCGCCGCGCCCGCCGGGCCCATAACCGCGATCTCGGAGGACGGCCAGGCGATGACCTGATCCGCGCCGACTTCGCGCGAGCACATAGCGATGTAGGAACCGCCGTAAGATTTACGGAGAATGACCGTGATCTTAGGAACCGTAGCTTCGCTGTACGCATAGAGCATCTTCGCGCCGTGGCGGATAATGCCGCTGTACTCCTGATCAACACCCGGCAGGAAGCCCGGAACATCGACGAGGTTAACGAGCGGAATATTAAACGCGTCGCAGAAGCGGATGAAGCGCGAGGACTTATCCGAAGCGTTGCAGTCGAGGCAGCCGGCCATATTGTTCGGCTCGTTGGCGATAATGCCAACCGTACGGCCGTCGAAGCGAGCAAAGCAGGTGATGATGTTCTTGGCGAAATGCTGATGAACTTCATAAAATTCGCCGTCGTCAACGATCAGACGGATGACGTCTTTCATGTCGTAAGGCGCGTTCGGATTGTCCGGAATAAGCGTATTGAGGCTCTCCTCCATACGGGTCGGGGAATCCGACGTCTCGACCTGCGGCGTCTCCTCCATATTGTTGCTCGGCAGGAAGCTGAGAAGATAGCGGATCTGCTTAATGCAGTCCTCATCGTTCTCCGCCGCGAAATGCGCTACTCCAGACGTGGAGTTATGCGTCATCGCGCCGCCAAGCTGTTCAGCCGTGACTTCCTCGCCGGTAACGGACTTAATAACCGCCGGGCCGGTGATGAACAT
Source organism: uncultured Schwartzia sp. (assembly GCA_905373705.1). Lineage (GTDB taxonomy): Bacteria > Bacillota > Negativicutes > Selenomonadales > Selenomonadaceae > CAJPQU01. Next base: position 1,058 of record CAJPUA010000068.1, read on the forward strand.
CTGGCTGGTGTTCTTAACCATGTAAATAAAGTCGGTGATCGCCGGGGAATAAACCGCACCGCCAGCGCTCGGCCCCATGATCGCCGAGATCTGCGGCACAACACCCGAAGCCGCCGTATTCCGGAAGAAGATACCGCCGTAACCGGAGAGAGCGTCAACCGCTTCCTGGATACGGGCTCCGCCGGAATCGTTCAGGCCAACGCAAGGCGCGCCCATGCGCATGGACAGATCCTGTACCTTCCAGATCTTGTGCGCGTGCTTCTCACCAAGGGAGCCGCCCTCTACCGTAAAGTCCTGCGCGAACGCATAGACAAGACGGCCGTCAACCGTGCCGTAACCACAGACGACGCCTTCGCCCGGCAGCTCTTTCTTCTCCTGGCCGAAGTTCGTGCAGCGATGATGAACCAACGCGTCCAGCTCGACAAACGTACCTTCGTCAAAGAGGATGTTGAGTCTCTCGCGAGCAGTCATTTTGCCTTTCTTATGCTGCTTTTCGATGCTCTTCTCTCCTCCGCCGAGACGGACGTGTTCGAGCTTTTCTTTCATCAATTTAATTTTTTCCTGAACAGTAGCCATGCTCTACCTCCTAATAAATCAAAACTTTATTTTAAGTGCTTAAACCAATTCTTATTTTGCACGAAAAACTAAAATTTTGCAAGTACTTTTCAAAAAATTTAATTATCTGCCAGAGGTGATCAGGCGTCGCAGAGCTCGCAAAGTTCAAGAAGAATTCCGCCCGTAGATTTCGGATGAAGGAACGCGATATTCGCTCCGCCGGCGCCCCGCCGCGGAGCCTTATCAATGAGAGCCACGCCGTTCGCGGCCAGCTCGTCGAGAGCCGCCTGAAGGTTATCAACGCGCAGTGCGACGTGCTGAATGCCGCCCTTGCCGCCGTTATTCGCCATCCATTTTGCGATCGGGCTGTCCGGGCCGGTAGCGACAAGAAGCTCAGCCTGGCTGCCGTTCCACATGGGATGGAATACCGTCGTGACCTTCTGCGACTCTACGGTTTCCTGCCCCGTCTTTTTGACGCCCAGCTTACCTTCCCAGAACGCACTCCCCGATTCCAAATCAGCGCAAGCGATCCCAAGATGATCCACACCAAGAACTCTGAATTTCATGAAAAAAACCTCCTTAATAATATGGGTTACTTTAACATATCCTGCATAATCCCGCCGACTACCGTGTACGGATCCGTCTTATGCGCCTTAATGTCTTCAACGTAAGCGTCAAGCTTGCCATTATCAACGATCCTGGCGCGAATATAAGAGCCGATACGGCCGTCTAAGAGATCAAGCATTTCATTTTTTGTTCGTTCGGTACGCCGCCGCGTCAGCTCCCCATTTTCCCGGATATGTTCATAATGCTTATGGAAGGTTTCCACGATTTCTGCGATGCCGATATTCTGGCTGGCAATCGCTTTCAGGATCGGAGGGCGCCAATCTTTTTCAACCCCGTCCAGATCCAGCATCATGTTAAGTTCGGTGGCGAGCTTATCCGCGCCGTCCTGATCCGCCTTGTTGATCGTAAAAATATCACCGATCTCCAAAATGCCGGCTTTGATGGCTTGAATATCGTCGCCCATGCCGGGGATCAAAACAACCATCGTCGTATCCGCCGCCCGGACAATATCGACTTCCGACTGTCCGACGCCGACGGTTTCGACGAGAATGACATCCATACCGAACGCGTCCATCGCCTTTACGGCATCCGCCGTCTTATGCGAGAGGCCTCCCAAGCTGCCCCGCGTCCCCATACTGCGGATAAATACGCCTTCATCAAGCGTCAATCCGTTCATGCGGATACGATCCCCCAGGATCGCCCCGCCGGAAAACGGGCTGCTCGGGTCAATAGCGATGATACCAACGGTTTTCCCTTGTTGCCGGTACTCTTTTGCCAGCTTATCCGTCAAGGTGCTTTTCCCCGCCCCCGGAGGGCCGGTAACACCGAGAACATAGGCATGACCGGTATGCGGATAGAGCTTCTTCATGATCTCGGTCGCGTCTTCATGCTCGTTCTCGATCGCCGTGATGGCGCGCGACAAAGCCAGGCGATTGCCCTTGAGGAGCTCTTCTGCGATGTTCTCCATTAGTTGCACCACCTTTGGCACTATAAAGGTTGCCCTCTAAGAAAAAATTCAAAGAGGGCAATCTTCTCAGACCAGCTTATTTTTTAACGTGCGTTTTGATGAAGTCAACGATCTTCGTGGTCGGAGTACCCGGTGTAAAGACTTCAGAAACGCCGGCTTTTTTCAACGCCGGGATATCGCCTTCCGGAATGACGCCGCCGCCGATGATAAGGGTGTCTTTCATGCCCTTACCGCGGACGAGATCAACGACTTTCGGGAAGAGGTGCGGATGAGCTCCGGAAAGGATACTCATCGCCACGACATCAACGTCTTCCTGCATAGCAGCTTCAGCGATCTGCTCTGGGGTCTGACGAAGGCCGGTGTAAACAACTTCAAAGCCAGCGTCACGCAGAGCGCGGGCGACAACCTTCGCGCCGCGATCATGACCATCCAGGCCCGGTTTTGCAACTAATACTTTAATTTTATCCATTTTACAAATTCCCTCCAACTCTCGCTAAATTAAAGGCTGACATGCGCTTCGTACTCGCCGAAGACTTTACGCAGAACGCCGCAGATTTCACCGAGCGTCGCATAGGTCTTGACAGCGGACAGAATGTGCGGCATAAGGTTCTCGTTCTCGTCCTTCGCCGCTTTTTCGAGATCCGCCAGAGCCGCTTTAACCGCGTTGTTGTCGCGACCCTTCGTCATCTTATTGATCGGCTTGCCGGCTTTGAGATCCGCCAGTTTCTTGCACTGCTCAACGCCGACGGAAGCGTCGACTTTTAAGAGCCCCTTAGGCGGTTCTTCCTCAACCTGGAACTTGTTAACGCCGACGATCGTACGAGCGCCGGATTCAACGTCCATCTGCCACTTATACGCACTATCCTGAATTTCTTTCTGGATATAGCCTTTTTCAATAGCCGCAACCGCGCCGCCGAGATCATCAATCTTCTTGATGTATTCCCAGGCTTCTTTTTCGATACGGTCGGTCATTGCCTCTACATAGTAGGAGCCAGCCAACGGATCAATGACGTCAGCCAAACCGGACTCGTAAGCGACGATCTGCTGGGTACGGAGTGCGATCGTAACCGACTCGGTCGTCGGCAGAGCCAACGCCTCGTCACGGGAATTCGTATGGAGAGACTGCGTGCCGCCCATGACAGCAGCCGCCGTCTGGAGAGCAACACGAATGATATTGTTATTCGGCTGCTGCGCCGTCAGCATGGAGCCAGCCGTCTGCGTGTGAACGCGGAGCATCATGGATTTCGCCTTCTGCGCTCCGAAGCGTTCCTTCATGACCTTGGCCCAGACACGACGGGAAGCACGGAACTTCGCCACTTCTTCGAGGACGTTATTGTGCGCGTTCCAGAAGAAGGAGAGGCGGCCGGCAAAGTCGTCGATGTGCAGACCAGCTTTAATCGCCGCGTCGCAGTAAGCGATACCATCGGCAATCGTAAACGCGATCTCCTGCGAAGCCGTAGAACCAGCCTCACGGATGTGATAACCGGAGATCGAGATCGTGTTCCATTTCGGAACATTCGTCGAGCAATACTCGAAAATGTTCGTAATGAGACGCATGGACGGACGCGGCGGGAAAATGTAAGTGCCGCGGGCAGCATATTCTTTCAGGATATCGTTCTGGATCGTGCCGCGAAGCTGATCCTTCGGGACGCCCTGTTCTTCGCCGACCGCAATGTACATCGCGAGCAGTACCGACGCCGGCGCGTTGATCGTCATGGACGTCGAGACCTTGCCCAGATCGATCTGATCGAACAGAACTTCCATATCCGCGAGGGAGTCAATCGCCACGCCGACCTTGCCAACTTCACCTTCGGAGATCGAATCGTCAGAATCGTAGCCGATCTGCGTAGGAAGGTCGAAAGCGCAGGAAAGGCCCGTGCCGCCGTTTGCAATCAGATAGCGATAACGCTCGTTGGAAGCCTTCGCCGTGGAGAATCCGGCATACATACGCATCGTCCAGAAACGACCGCGGTACATGGTCGGCTGAACGCCGCGCGTGAAGGGATACTCGCCCGGGAATCCGAGCTTCTCAACGTACTCGTCCGCCCCAGCGATATCGAGCGGCGTGTAAAGACGCTGCCCCGGCAGATTGGCACGCTCCGGGAATTTGGCAATCGCTTTAGCGACTACGCCCTCGTACTTGTCCAACTCAGCTTGGATTTTTTCATTGCTCATAATAAAATTTACCCTCCTAAATTATTTTTTCTCCATGGTACCCGTTTCAACGAATCTCTCATGGAAAGACAACGCCTCTTTAATAATGTGCGGCGTGTGCGCGTTCTTCGTCTCTTTAAGAGCTCTCTCATAATAATCGAAGAGCAGCGGACGGTATTTGGGGTTCGCGCAGTTGTTGATGACCAGCTTCGCACGCTCGCGCGGGCAAACGCCGCGCAGATCGGCGAGGCCTTGTTCGGTGACGATAACGTCGACATCCTGATGGCCATGGTCGACATGGGCGCACATCGGGACGATAGACGAAATCGCGTCGTTTTTGGCCGTCGACTGGGTGAAGAACACCGTCAGATAGCCATTGCGGGCGAAGTCGCCGGATCCGCCGATACCGTTCATCATCTTCGTGCCCATGATATGGGTCGAGTTGACGTTGCCGTAGATATCGGCCTCAATCGCCGTGTTCATAGCGATGACGCCGAGACGGCGGACGACCTCCGGATTATTGGAGATCTCCTGCGGACGGAGCAGAATTTTCTTGCGATACTCGTTAA
>CAJPUA010000069.1 GCA_905373705.1 uncultured Schwartzia sp.
GGCGCCATCGTCAAGTGGTTAAGACACCGCCCTTTCACGGCGGGTTCGTGGGTTCAAATCCCGCTGGCGTCACCAGAAATTTTGCCGCTTCTTTTGAGGAGCGGCTCTTTTGTTATACGGAGGCTGGGCTTATGACGAAATGTCGGCGCGAGGGCGAAATAATGGCGCAAGATACGGATAGAAGGGCGGCGGCGCGGCTGCTTTTACAGCTGGAAGAATGGATGGCGCGCTACATAAAGTCCTTTTATAATCCAAAGGATTCGATTCAGCGCATGATATTGGCGAAGGAGGAGCACACCGCCCGCGTGCGGGCGATCTGCCGGGAGCTGGCGCTATTTCTTCGCCTGTCGCCTGAGGACATGGCGCTGGCCGAGATCATGGGATTGCTTCATGATACGGGGCGTTTCCGTCAGTTTACGATCTATCAGACGTTTAACGACGCGATTTCCGAGGATCACGCAGAACTTGGCCTGCGCGTTATTGAGGAGGCGAAGCTTTTGCGTCCGTTGCCGGAGGAGGCGCGGGAATTGGTCATATTCGCTATTTGTAACCACAACAAGAAGGCGATCGCCGAGACCGCGGATCCGCGGCGACTTTTCTTCGCCAGGTTTTTGCGGGACGTGGATAAGCTTGATATTTACCGGGTCTTAGAGCCTTTTTTAGCGCCCTCGGACGGGAGTGGGATAAGTCCTGATTTCCTGGCGAAATTTGCGACGGGCGAGCAGGTAGATTATACGATGATCCGCACCCTTGACGACCGAAAGCTGGTACGGCTCATGTGGATTTACGATGTGAATTTCGCCTGGGTCTTGCAGCGGATCGTGGAGCGCGGCTACATCGACAAGATTATCGCCTGCCTGCCCAAGGACGAGGCGCTGGCGGCAGGCATAAGCCGCTTACGTTCGTATGTGGCGGAAAAATGCGCGACGCCGGATTTGTGACCGGACGGGAAAATCTCCCCGAAAGGCAGGAATATGGGGCGCTTTTCCCGAATATATATCAGTTATACGAAGTTAAAATGGCGCAGCCGTAAAGGAGAGGTCGTTATGCCGGAGAAAGAGCCGCTGGCTCCGAATTTTGTAGAAAATATCGTCAGGGAAGATCTAAAAGCCGGGAAATATACGGCGGGGATTCATACGCGCTTTCCGCCCGAGCCGAACGGCTATCTGCACATCGGGCACGCAAAGTCCATCTGCCTGAATTTCGGCTTGGCGCAGCATTTTTCCGGACTCTGCAATCTTCGGTTTGACGATACGAATCCGACGAAGGAGGATGTCGAATACGTTGATTCTATCCAGGAGGACGTGAAGTGGCTGGGCTTTTCCTGGGGGGACCGAAAATTTTATGCTTCGGATTACTTTCCCCGGCTTTACGAGTATGCCGTGGAATTAATTAAACGCGGTAAAGCGTTTGTCTGCGATCTTTCGGCGGAGGAGATCCGCGCCTACCGGGGAACGCTCACCGAGCCGGGCAAGGAAAGCCCGTATCGCGCGCGCAGTGTCGAAGAAAATCTGGCGCTTTTCCAGCGTATGAAAGAGGGCGAGTTTCCCGACGGGGCGCATGTGCTGCGGGCGAAAATCGACATGGCGTCGCCGAATATCACCATGCGTGATCCCGTCCTTTACCGTATCGCGCATACGGAGCATCATCGCACGGGCGACGCGTGGTGCATTTATCCTATGTACGATTTTGCGCATCCGCTGTCGGATGCCATCGAAGGGGTGACCCATTCCGTTTGTACGTTGGAGTTTGAGGAACACCGGCCGCTTTATGACTGGGTCTTGGATTCTCTGGGCTTCGATGTCAATACTCGGCCGCGGCAGATCGAGTTCGCTCGCTTGAATTTGACGAATACGGTCATGAGCAAACGTAAATTGCGCCAGCTGGTCGAAGGCGGGCATGTTTCCGGCTGGGACGATCCCCGGATGCCGACGATTTCCGGCCTGCGCCGCCGCGGTTATACAGCGGAAGCGCTGCGCGATTTTTGCGAGCGCATTGGGGTGGCCAAGAGCAACAGCCTTGTCGATGTGGCGATGTTGGAACATTGCGTGCGGGAAGATCTGAACGAGCGAGCCGATCGGGTTATGGCGGTGCTGGAGCCGCTTAAAGTAATTATTACGAATTATCCGGAAGGCGCGATGGAATATCTCTCGGCAGAGAATCATCCGACGCGCGGCGGTCGTCGGTATGTGCCGTTCGCCCGGGAAATCTATATCGAGCGTGAGGATTTTGCCGAGGATCCGCCGAAAAAGTTTTTCCGCCTAAAGCCGGGCGGCGAGGTTCGCTTAAAGCACGCTTATATCATTCGCTGCGACGAGGTTATAAAAGACAGCGCGGGAAATGTTACCGAGCTTCGCTGTACCTATGACCCGGAGTCAAAGCAGGGCGGCGCGACCGCCGGGCGGAAAATCAAGGGGACACTCCATTGGGTAGCCGAGGCGACGGCGCTCAAGGCCGAGGTGCGTCTTTACGATTACCTCTTGAAAACCGATGAGAGCGGTAACGTGCCGGAGGATTTTCTGGCGGCGCTTAATCCTGATTCGCTTCGAGTCATCTCGGATGCGCGGATCGAGCCGAGCGTGAGATGGGTCGCGGCGGGGACGCATTTTCAATTCCTGCGCAAGGGGTATTTCTGTGTCGATAAGGATACGACGCCGGAGCGTTTAGTTTTTAACGAGGTCACAGGTTTGCGTGACACTTGGGCCAAAGTACAGAAGGGATAAGACATGGCGAAGATACCGAAAAACCTGTCGGATAAGGATATGTTTAAGGATTATAAGGAAGCGCCAACACTGGAAGCGGACTTTTTACGAGCGGACGAGGAGCGCGCGGAAAAGAAGCGCCGCGCGAAAGAGGAGACCGAGCGAGAAATGGGGGCGCTCTCCCTGTCGCCGGAAACGCTGGATTCGCTGGAAAAAATGTTGCTGGAGCTAAAGTTGGAACTCTATCGCGAAGGGACCGTCGATTACCGGCTGACCCTTCGCCGCGAGGGGAAAAATATCGTACTGGCTCCGGTGACGAAAGAAAAATAAAGTATCGCTGGGGAGATAAACTTATTTATTGGAGGAGTATGGGATGGATAAATACGCGCCGCACGCCATCGAAAAAAAGTGGCAGAAAAAATGGGCGGAAGAAAATTTTTACCGGACGGAAATGGAGCCCGGGAAGAAAAAGTATTATGTTCTGGAAATGTTCCCGTACCCTTCGGGTAATCTTCACATGGGACATGTCCGCAATTATTCGATCGGCGACGTGATGGCGCGTTACAAGCGGATGGCGGGGTATAACGTTATTCATCCGATGGGCTTCGACGCTTTCGGAATGCCGGCGGAGAACGCGGCTATAAAACATGGGGTGCGCCCGGCGGACTGGACGTATGATAATATCGAAAACATGAAGCGCCAGCAGCGAGAGATGGGGCTTTCTTACGACTGGGCGCGGGAGGTGGAAACCTGTCGCCCCGATTATTACCGCTGGACGCAGTGGCTTTTTGAGCTGTTTTATAAGCGCGGACTGGCGTATAAAAAAGAGGCTTCCGTCAATTGGTGCGATACTTGCGGCACAGTGCTGGCGAACGAGCAGGTTATCGACGGCAAGTGCTGGCGGTGTGATTCTGACGTCCATAAAAAGAATCTTTCCCAGTGGTTTTTTAAGATCACCGCATACGCGGACGAGCTGCTGCGCGATCTATCGCTCCTTTCCGGCTGGCCGGAGCGGGTCAAAACCATGCAGGAGAATTGGATCGGGCGCAGCGAAGGCTTGGAATTTACGTTGGACGTTCCCGCTCTGGGGGAAAAGATCCCGGTCTATACGACGCGCCCCGATACGGCGTTTGGCATAACCTTCCTGGCGTTGGCGGCGGAGCATCCTCTGCTGGAAAAGATCTGCCGGGATAATCCGAAGGCAACGGAGATTAAGGCGTTCTGCCAGCGGATTCACAACCAGTCCGACCTTGAGCGTACTTCGGGCGAGTCGGAAAAAGAGGGGATTTTCACCGGCGTGTATTGCGTCAATCCCTTTAACGGCAAAGAGGTTCAGATTTGGGTGACGAATTACGTTTTGGCGGAGTACGGCACCGGCGCGGTCATGGGCGTGCCCTCGGGCGATCAGCGCGATTGGCTGTTCGCGACGAAGTACGGCATCGATAAAATTCTGACCCTGCAGCCAAAGGGGCAGGAATTAAAGCTGGAAGAAATGACGGCCGCTTATGTGGAAAAAGACGGCGTACTGGTCAACTCGGGAAAATTCACCGGCATGGAAATGCATGACGCGGTGAAGGCGATCATTGACGAAGCGGAGGCGCAAGGCTTTGGAAAACGGCAGATCAATTATCGCCTGCGCGATTGGCTCATTTCCCGCCAGCGGTACTGGGGCGCGCCGATTCCTGTCATCCATTGCCCAAAATGCGGCGTGGTGCTGGTGCCGGAAGAAGAATTGCCCGTGAAGCTGCCGGAAAACGTCCGGTTTGAGCAAGGGGCGGTTTCGCCGCTCGCACAGTGTGAAGAATTTATCCATTGCACCTGCCCCGAGTGCGGAGGCCCGGCCAAGCGGGAAACGGATACGATGGACACGTTTATCTGCTCGTCGTGGTACTATATGCGCTATACGGACGCGCATAATGATAAGGAGCCGTTCGCTAAGGAGAAGGTCAATTACTGGGCGCCCGTCGATCAATATATCGGCGGGATTGAACACGCGATCCTGCATCTCCTTTATTCCCGGTTCGTTACGAAGGTTCTGCGGGACGCCGGAGCGGTGAATTTCGACGAGCCGTTCACGAATCTTTTGACGCAGGGCATGGTCATAAAAGACGGCGCGAAGATGAGTAAGTCGAAGGGGAATGTCGTTTCCCCCGAGGAGATCATCGCCCGCTACGGCGCGGATACGGCGCGTCTTTTTATCCTTTTTGCCGCGCCTCCTGAACGGGATCTGGAATGGAGCGATCAGGGGGTAGAGGGAGCGTATCGGTTCCTCAATCGAGTGTGGCGGCTCATTCTCTCCTTTTCAGAAAAGATCAAGGCGGCGTCCGGCGCTTACGATACCGCCGCGCTTACTCCGGAGGAAAAGGAATTGCGCCGCGTCCTTCACGTCACCATTGCGAAGGTAACGGAGGACGTCAAAGAGCGGTTTACATTCAATACGGCGCTCAGTTCGATCATGGAGCTGGTTAACGCTTTTTATGGTTTTCAGGACTCGGCTGACGTCAATCCTCATCTGATACGGGAAACCGCTTTAGATCTGGTGAAGCTCCTCGCGCCCTTTGCCCCGCATATCACGGAGGAGCTGTGGCAGCGGTTGGGCGGAGAAAAGAGCGTGCATATTCAACCGTGGCCGGCGTATGAGGAAGCCGCGATGCGGCAGGATGAGGTTGAAATCGTACTGCAAATCAACGGTAAGGTACGCGACAAGATCGTTGTTGCCGCTGAGCTCGACGCGGCAGGCATGGAAAAGGCGGCGCTGGCGCAGCCCAGAGTGAAGCAATATACGGAAGGAAAAACGATCATCAAAGTGATCGCGATACCGGGGAAACTGGTAAATATCGTAGTTCGCTGAAGAGGCGCAGACGGGCCGCCGACGTTTGATACGCGATTGGCGGCGGGGAAAGGCAATGCCTTGGCGCGTCGTGTTCTGGTGGGTTAAGGGCGGAAGGAAGGTTGGTCATGCGGACGTCGTACAAGGCGACGGCAATCTTAGCGGTTTGCGCCTTGGGCGCCGGGTTGGCGGCGTGGTGGCAACGCAGCGGCGGAGGATTTTCCGCCGGGCTTTTGACGCATGGCTTTCTGGCGGCGACGATCGGGGGGCTGGCCGATTGGTTCGCGGTGACGGCGATCTTTCGCCGCCCGCTGGGGATCGGCTG
>CAJPUA010000070.1 GCA_905373705.1 uncultured Schwartzia sp.
TCGATATAATCCCGGCGAGCCTGTCGATAATCGTAGATGCCGATGGCCGTCGTCGGGCTCGTATAATTAAGGGCGATATTGTCTGTTTTCCACTGCCGGTAGCCGTCGATCCAATTCTTCGGAGCGTTAGGCGTTACCGGATAGGAGCTGTCATAACCCAGATAGCGGGACGCGGGACTGCCGTTTTTGTTATTCCCGATGACGACGCCTTCCTTTTTATAAATATGGGAATAGGAAAGATTCAGGCGATCGTCGTCGTTTAGCTTATATGTCGTGTCGAAATGGATGTCGTGCGCGTCGGATGCGGTGTTCCGGTAATAGCCGCCGCTTTTCGATTTTGAGGCGTTAATGTTCCAAGAAAGGCGCTGGTCGTTTGTCGCTCCCTGATGGATCACGGTCGTTTTAAACGTGTGCCAGCTGCCGACGCTTTGCCGCAGGGTTGTTCGCGATCCTTTGACCGCAGTGTCGTCCGTGACGATATTGATGACGCCGCCTACCGCGCCGCCATAGAGGGCGGTAGCGCCGCGGGTAAGCTCGATCTTTTTGACCCCCGTGACCGGCAGCGCGTCCCATTCCAGCGCCCGACCGCCCATGCCGATCTCGCCGACGTCCTGCACTACATTGCCGTTGACGGCGATGACCGTCCGCTCGTGATTCAGCCCCCGCAGCCCCACCTGAATGCCGGAATTTTGCCCCTTTGTCACCACAACGCCGGGCACGTTGAGGAGAATATCCGCCGCCGTTTTTATCTGCCCCGCGTCGATGAGCTCCTTGACGCTGACGGAGGTCCCTGCTTCGTCAGTGTTATTAACGCGATCCGCCACCACGACGATTTCGTCGAGGTCAAAGGTTTGAAGCGATTCCTCAGCCTGCGCTGTAGCCGTCAGGGCGATCAAGGACAGTCCGCCGGCAATTCCCATCATCTTTTTTCTCATCGGTTATTCGCTCCTTAATTATGTTACTTTCCCTTAATTGTATTGCTTTGTCGTTTACCTCAGTTCTCTGCTTCGCCGGGCGTTAGATCCCTGGCGTAAGGCTTGATGTCGATCAGGCTGCTCTGATCTGCCGCGTCCAAGCCGGTTACATGCAGCTTGTTCCCTTCTCGGCGATCCAATTTTACGATACAGATATTAATGGGATTGGGCCGGTGGGGCGAGCGGCTGGCAAAAACGCCGCATGGCCTTCCTAAACCGGGCGGAACCGTTTGCAAAAGGGTGCGATCCGCTAAATGCGCTTCGTAGAGAACAAGATAATTTCGCCCTGCCTCCACGCCGAGAAGCGCGTCGCCGTACGCGGGGAGGATTTCGATGACTGAAGCCGCCGGAGAGAATATCCCCTGCCGCGGACAATCCTTCGGCTGGGGAAAAGGACTGTGAATGATGCCAATTTGTTTTACTTCCAAGGATTTTCACCTCTTTATAACGTTTAAGATAATTATCATATGCAAAGTATAATTATTCTCAAAGATTTTGTCAAACACGGAGAAAAGAAAATATAAAATTTTTGACAGGCGACAGCGCCGTGTGCTAGAATGAACCGACGCGGAGAAGACCGCAGTTTGGCGGACATGGCGGAACTGGCAGACGCGCTGGATTTAGGATCCAGTGCCGCAAGGCGTGGAGGTTCGAGCCCTCTTGTCCGCACCAGAAACGAACAGGCGCGGCCAAGAGCGGCGTCTTTGATTTGCATTTTGGGGCCGGATGTGCTAGACTGGCGTGATAGACGGCGATGAAGAAGAGGAGTACGCGTCCTGAGCGGCAGAGAGAGGGAACGGCGGGTGAAAGTTCCTGCGCGGCGGTGCGGAAGGTCGCTTCGGAGCTTCGCGGCTGAATGAAGTAGGCGGCGACGCGGTAGCGGCGTTAGGCGGCGAGCCGGGCGATGCCCGGGAAGTTAGGTGGTACCACGGAAGAATGCTCTTTCGTCCTTTAGGACGGGGGAGCTTTTTGTTTTGCTGAGGAAGCGTTTCGGCGCGCGAGATAGGAAGGGCAGGAGAAGAGAGCGATGGAAGCAGCGGAGAGCAATATTTCCAAGGTTTATGAACCGCAAAAATTCGAGAAAAAATGGTACGAATACTGGGAAAAGAACCGGCTTTTCCATGCTGAAGCGGAGCCGGGAAAAGAGCCTTACAGTATCGTTATTCCTCCGCCGAACGTGACGGGGCAGCTCCATATGGGACACGCAATGGATAATACCTTGCAGGATATTCTTATCCGTTGGCGGCGGATGCAGGGCTATAATACTCTGTGGATACCGGGGTGCGACCACGCCGGCATCGCGACGCAGGCGAAGGTGGAGGAATCGCTCCGCGAGGAGGGTTTGACACGCTATGACCTGGGGCGGGAGAAGTTTTTAGAGCGGGTTTGGGCGTGGAAGGAGAAGTTCGGCAACCGGATCATGGAACAGCTTCGCTCCCTGGGATCTTCCTGCGACTGGGAGCGGGAACGGTTTACGATGGACAAAGGATGCAGCCGCGCGGTGCGCGAGGTATTCGTCAGCCTTTATGAAAAAGGGCTGATTTATCAGGGAACGCGCATTACGAATTGGTGCCCGCGCTGCCATACGGCGCTGTCGGATATCGAGGTCGAGCATGAGACGGAAATGGGAAAGCTCTGGCATCTGCGTTATAAATTCGCGGATTCAGAGGAGTACATCGAAATCGCGACGACGCGGCCGGAGACGATGTTTGGCGATACAGGCGTGGCCGTTCACCCCGACGACGAGCGTTATCGAGGCATGGTAGGGCGGACGCTGATGCTGCCCATCGTGAACCGGCCTATTCCGCTCTTTGCCGACGAGTACGTCGATCCTAAGTTTGGCACCGGCGCGGTCAAGGTGACGCCGGCCCACGACCCGAACGATTTCGAGATGGGCGAGCGGCATGGGTTAGAGCAGGTCAAGGTCATCAATAACGACGGGACGATGGGCGAGGGCGCGGGCCGGTATGCCGGTATGGATCGCTACGCTTGCCGCGAGGCGCTGATAAAGGAGCTGACCGAGAGCGGCGTGCTGGTCAGCGAGGAGGCGCACGAACACGCGGTTGGCCATTGCTCGCGCTGCCATACGACGGTGGAGCCTCTGGTATCGAAGCAGTGGTTTGTGAAAATGGAACCTTTGGCGAAGCCGGCGATAGAAGCGGTGCAGGATGGCCGTATCCGCTTCGTACCCGAGCGTTTTACCAAGATTTATATTAACTGGCTGGAAAATATTCGCGACTGGTGCATTTCCCGTCAGCTCTGGTGGGGACACCGTATCCCCGCCTGGTATTGCGATGATTGCGGCGTAACCAGCGTGTCGCGCGACGATCTCACGTCTTGCCCGGCGTGCGGCGGGACGCATATACGTCAGGAAGAGGATGTGCTGGACACATGGTTCAGCTCCGCTCTGTGGCCCTTTGAGACGATGGGATGGCCGGACGAGACGCCGGAGTTGAAGCAGTTTTATCCGACGAATACGCTGGTGACGGGCTACGATATTATTTTCTTCTGGGTGGCCCGCATGGTGATGATGGGGCTGGAATTTGGCGGGGATATCCCCTTTCGTCACGTCTTTATTCATGGGCTGGTGCGCGACAGTCAGGGCCGCAAGATGAGCAAGTCGCTGGGCAACGGTATCGACCCCGTCGAGGTTATCGACAAATATGGCGCGGATACGCTGCGCTTCATGCTGGTCACCGGCAACACACCGGGCAACGATATGCGCTTTTATTGGGAACGCGTTGAGGCGGCGCGCAATTTCGCCAATAAGCTGTGGAATGCGTCGCGGTTTATGCTGATGAACCTGGAGGGCTTCGACGAAAGTTTTACGCCGCAGGCGGACGATTACACATTGGCGGATCGTTGGATATTGAGCCGTTATGCCTGGACAAGCATCGCCGTTACGGAAAATCTGGAAAAATTTGAGTTAGGCGAAGCGGCGCGCGCCATTTATGAGTTTATTTGGGGCGAGCTTTGCGACTGGTATATCGAACTGGTGAAAGGTCGCCTTTATAATAGAGAAGAAGGGCGTTCCAGACAGACGGCGCAATATGTGCTGGGCTATGTTTTAGAGCGCACCTTACGGCTGCTTCATCCGTTCATGCCGTTTCTTACGGAAGAGATATGGCAGCATATTCCCCATGAGGGGAAAAGCGTGATGATCGCGCCGTGGCCGACGGGAGAGGAAGTCTGGATTGATGACGCTGGGGAATCCTCGATGACGGCGCTTATGGAAACGATCAAGGCGATTCGCAATATGCGGTCCGAGGTGAACGCCGCGCCGGGGAAAAAGAGCGAGGCGATCCTGCACTTTGCCGACGCCGCATGGCAGACTGTTTTTCGCGAAAACGAGGGCTATATTAAGGCGCTTGCCGACGCCGATCCGGTGACGATTCTTTCCGCGGATGCGGCGAAGCCGGAAAACGCTCTGACAGCCGTCGCGGGCGGAGTGGAGATATATCTGCCTCTCAAAGGCCTTATTGACGTGGAGAAAGAAAAAGCCAGGCTGGCGAAGGAGCAGAACACGCTGGAAAAAGAGATCGCTCGCACGGAGGGGAAGCTGGCGAACGAAAAGTTCGTCAGCAAGGCTCCGGCGGACGTGGTTGCGAAAGAACGCGCCAAGCTTAAGGAATACGAAGATAAAAAACAGATCGTAGCGGAGCGGCTGCGCTATCTGGCGGCGCTTTGAGGGAAAACGAAATGATGAATTATCAGGAAGCGCTGGCATGGTTAGATGAACTAAATACGTTTGGCATACAGCTCGGTTTGCGGCGTATCGAGCGGTTGACGGAGCTTCTCGGCCGCCCTGAGCGCCGCTATCGTACGGTTCATGTGACGGGGACGAATGGAAAAGGCTCCGCCTCCGCCATGCTGGCGGCGGCGCTCAGCTGCTCCGGCTTTCGCACGGCACTCTATACGTCGCCGCATCTCGCGTCGTATACGGAGCGCATGAGGATCGATGGCCACGAGATCAGTGAAGCGGCGTTCGCGCAGACGCTGACGAGGGTACGGCAGGCAGTAGAGAGATTGACGGCGGGGGGAGAGGAGAGCCCCACGCAGTTTGAAGTGTTGACGGCGCAGGCGTTTCTCTGGTTCGCTGAAGAACGAGTCGAGTACGCGGTCGTCGAGGTGGGGTTAGGCGGGCTTCTCGATTCGACGAATATCATCACGCCGGTTCTGTCGGCGATTACGAATGTGACGCTGGAACATGCCGACCGCTGCGGCGGCACGCTGGAAGGCGTCGCCCGCCATAAAGCGGGGATTATCAAGGCGGGCGTCCCCGTCGTGACGGCGGCGCAGGGTATGCCGCTCGATGTGATTCGCCAAACAGCGACGGAAAAAGGAGCGCCGCTTTATGTCAGAGGCAAAGATTTTACTTCCGTTAAGCGGGGGATATCAGCAGCGCGCCAGCAGCTCGTCTTTTCCGGCAAGAGAAACAGCCTTCGTGACTGGCCGTATGAGCTTTCCCTCTTGGGCGAGTACCAGATCGAAAACAGCGCCGTGGCGGTGCAGGCTTTTTTGCTTTTACAGGCGATGGAGCCGCGCCTGACACTGGACGCGCTGCGCGCCGCGCTGGCAAAAACGATCTGGCCGGGGCGCTTTGAAGCGATGGATATCGGAAGGCAGCGTATTCGCGTCGACGGGGCGCACAATCCTGGAGGCGCGGCTGCGCTTCGTACTTCTTTGGACGTGTATTTTCCCGCGGCGGATCGGGTGTTTTTGCTTGGAATCCTGCGGGATAAGGATATTGACGCCATGCTCGCCGCGTTGCTTCGCCCTGAGGATCGGGCTGTGTTTACGACGCCGGCTTCAGAGCGGGCGGCGGATCCGGCAGTGTTGGAG
>CAJPUA010000071.1 GCA_905373705.1 uncultured Schwartzia sp.
TCGGAGGACATATCGGCGATGAGCGGAAGATAGCCTGTGTCGGGGATATAATGATATTCCGTGCCGTAAATTGTATTATTATAACAGATATGAAGATAAGCGGCGTTGGGGGCGATCTGGATCTCGTTTTGTGCCGGAACGCGGCGGAAATCTTCGTCCTGGCTTGATGCGGCAACGTGTCCGACGCCGAGCAACTCGGCTTCTTCGTAGGCTTTTTTGGCGAAGCTGCCGGAGAGAATATAGCTCCCTACTTTGCCGTCGACGGCAAAATTCATCGGGATCATGGCGAACTGGGTGGAAGCGCCGCCTTGCAGGAACAGAACGTCGTAATCCTCGCCCAGCCCCATCAGCTCTTTTATATCGGCTTTGGCTTGATTCAGCACCGTCTCGAACTCTTTGGCGCGGTGGCTGATTTCGAGAATGGATTCGCCGGTGCCTTGAAAGTTCAAAAATTCGGCTTGCGCTTCTTTTAAGACTTCGAGGGGCTGCATGGCCGGTCCGGGGTTGAAATTGTAAACACGATTCGCTTCCACGGGAATGACCTCCTGTAACGGCATGAATTCCGGCCGTATCGCCGGGAGCCGCATTCTTACCTCATTCTACTGCCCTTTTGGGCAAGACGTCAAGGGGAAATAGAAAAATGTTTTTTCTCGAAACACAATCTTGACGTTTTTTGGGGTATCCTTTATAATAACAACATATACGATAACCGCATAAGCAGCAGCGTGATGAAGAGGAAGCGGATGTCATTCCCTCATAGAGAACCGGCGGCAGGTGTAAGCCGGTAGGGAAGGGCGCTTCGTTCCGCCTCGGAGCGGTCGGCGACGAGCCGAGCGGGCGGCGCCCGATAACGCGCTTTAGAGTCGGTGCGTCGTCATCACTTGGGTGGTACCGCGGAGTTAGGCTTCGTCCCAAACTGGGGCGGAGCCTTTTTTGCCACCGCCGCGCCATTTTCTTACCGCCGAGGAAAAGGAGAGAGACAGCATGAAAGTTTTAGCAGCAGACGGAGTATCCCCACGAGGTATTGAGATTCTGCGAGAAGCCGGATTTACAGTCGATGTGAAAGATAAGCTGACGGCAGAGGAGCTTTTGGCGACCATCGGCGAATACGACGCATTGATCGTGCGCTCCGCGTCGAAGGTGACGAAGGACGTGCTGGACGCCGGTAAAAAGCTGAAAATCATCGGCCGGGCGGGCGTCGGTGTCGACAATATCGATATCGGCGCGGCTACAGCCTGCGGCGTTATCGTCATCAATTCTCCCGGCGGCAATACGATCGCGGCGACGGAACACACGATGGGCATGATGCTGGCCATGGCGCGGCACATTCCCGTCGCCAACGAAACGACGCAGAAGGGTGAGTGGAACCGCAAGAAATACGTCGGCGTTGAGCTGCGGGGTAAGACACTGGGCGTCGTCGGGCTGGGGCGCATCGGCGCCGGAGTAGCGAAGCGGGCGCAGGCCTTCGATATGGACATTATCGGCTACGATCCCTATGTGACGGAGGAACGCGCTACGGTGATGGGCATAAAGCTGGTGACGTTGGAACAGATTGTCGAGCGGAGCGACTTTATTACCGTTCACATGCCGTTGACGGCGGAAACGCGAAATATGTTCAACAAGGATAATCTGGCAAAGATGAAGAAGGGCGTCCGCCTCGTGAACTGCGCCCGTGGCGGTATTATTAACGAGCAGGATCTTGCCGACGCCGTGAAAGCAGGTATTGTCGCCGGCGCAGCGATCGATGTTTACACGACGGAACCGATTCCGCCGGATCATCCGCTGATCGGTCTTCCCGGCGTCGTCCTGACGCCGCATCTCGGCGCGTCTACCATCGAAGCGCAGATCGGCGTTTCCGTCGACGTCGCCGAAGGGATATGCGCCGCTCTCAAGGGCGAGCCGGTCATGACGGCGGTCAATATGGCGCCGGTTTCCCCACAGGTCATGAACGTCATTAAGCCGTTCTTCGATCTGGCGGAACGGCTTGGCTGCATGGCTGGGGCACTGGCCGACGGCGCGGTTCGTACCATTGAGGTCGAATACACGGGCGATATCACCGACGTCAGCACGAAGCTCCTGACGACGGCGGTCGTCAAGGGGCTTCTTAACCCGATCCTCGAGACGAACGTCAATTACGTCAACGCTCCAAGTCTGGCGAAGGAACGAGGGATCACGGTCCGCGAAGTCAAAAATAAGGAAGCGGCGAATTTTGCCAATCTCATTACCGTTAAGGTTAAAACAGAGAAAAAGGAAGTCGCGCTGCAAGGGGCGCTTTTCGGCAATGAAGGGCGTATCGTCGCCATCGACGGCTATCGGGTCGACGTCGACCCGCACAAGCGCATTCTCATCTGCCCGCACATCAACCGGCCCGGCGTCATCGGCAAGGTCGGCTCCATCATGGGTGACGAGGGAATCAATATTTCCGGGATGCAGGTGGGAAAGACCGATCAGGAAGGCACGAACATCATGGTTCTCATCGTCGACAACGATATACACGACGATATTCTCCACCAGATAACCGCGCTGGATGGCATTTTTGGCGCCAAACTCATCAATTTTGATCTTTTGTAAAACTGTTGGGGAGTATTTCCCATTAAGCGGCGCTCCTTTCCTAAATTTCGGATATTTAATCCGGATTTTAGAGGGGGGCGCTTTTGCTGTGTCATTGGATTTTTTTGAGAAGCGAACAATTCCTTTGGTAAAGTGTTCAGTGTGGCGATAATTCGCCTGTTATTAGGCATTATGCGCAGGCGACAGGCAATCTTTGGTTTGAAATAAGTTTATCTTCTTATACGTTTTCATTTGTTTTACGTTCATGAGGATGGTTTGGAAAAAATAGGAAAATAGGAATATATGGGCTTATTAAAATTTCATGTAAACTATATGTTAACTGGGAGATAGTAACCAGATATTTATTAAGGAGGGGTACGATGCTTTTTCAATCGACACCCAAGCGGGTTGCTGCCGCACCGGAAAGCGGGACGGACGTAGGGGAACTGGAAAGATATTTGCAGGCGTTGCTTGAAGGGGAGCTTTCTCGCGCCGTACCGCGTTTGCGTGATTCAAAAATGCGGGCAATCGCGGAGCTTATCGAAAAGTTTGCCCGCCAGCAGGCAGGTATGCTTATCAATTTATCATTAGAGCTTAATCAAGCGGTCTACGATACGGTAGGCGCCGCTAACCGGCTCAATGATCTGGCAAGAGAGAATCGGTCTGTGCGGACGAACGTGAAGGAACTTATGACGGCAGTCAATTACATGACGAATGATATCGTTTATCTGGCGGAGGCCACATCCAAGACGGCGGAACAGACGGGCGTAGGTAAGAGCGCCATGGAACTGACGCAGACGACGATGGAGGATGTGGCGAAGGATACGAGCAGCGCTCAGACAGGTCTCGCGGGGATGACCGATCATGTGACGACGCTGCATGATCGGGCGGCGAGTATTGATCATCTCGTTGTCACGGTCAACAGTATCGCCGAGCAGACGAATCTCCTCGCACTCAATGCTTCTATTGAGGCGGCGCGGGCCGGCGAGCATGGCCGCGGTTTTGCGGTGGTCGCTGACGAGGTGCGTAAACTTGCCGAGCAATCAAAAACTTCGGTCGATGAGATTCGCGATCAGCTGACACAGATCCGCACTGGCGTGGAGGAGATCGCCGGGGAATTTCAGCATATGGACGATTCCTTTCGGGCGAATGTCGAGGCGGTCGGGAAGGCGAATGATGAAACGGGCAAGCTGATGAACGTTTTTGATACGATCAATACGACTATTGACACTTTAGCGCCGCTGGCGCAGCGACAGTCTGCCGCTTTTGAGGAAATGAACGCGACGCTGCACTCCACCGTGGACGATGTTGTGAAAATGACGGACGAATCCAAGAATTGCAATGCGGGGATGTATGATTCCGTGCGTAAGATTAATGCGCTTCGCATTAAAGCCGGAGAGTTAAAGGTTGGGTTCGACCCAAAAGCGACGATCGAATTTGCCAAGACGGATCACCTCGTCTGGGCGATGCGGATTCATCAGATGGTTTGGGGTAACGTCGAACTGAAGTCAGCGGACGTCGCCGAGTATATGCATTGTCGGCTGGGGCACTGGTATTTCGGGGAAGGTAAGGAAAAATACGGTCACATGCCGGAGTATGAGCGGCTCGGAGTTATACATGAAAAGTTTCATAAACTCTGCGCGGCGACGATCGACGCCTACTATGCTCATCGCGAGCAGGAGGTCGAGGCGAATCTGCCCGAGCTCGACCGGCTGTCGGGTGAAGTTATCGCTTGCCTTGAAGCGATTGAGAGAAAAATGTAAAAAAGTCGCGCTGTGTCGCTGGGTTTCCAGCACCGGCGCGGTTTTTCTTTTGAGATGAATGAAGGCGCGGTGGGGGATGGGATAAGCGCTGCCGGTTAGAAAAGGATGGATTGACGGAGCGGCGGCGAAGTCTTATAATTAAGAAAGAAAGGAGCGATAGTTATGCACATATTCAAACGAGGCGTTAAGGGGATGCGGGGAAAAGCCGCTGTCCTTGCCGCGGTCGCAATATTTTTGCTTTCCTTGGTTGCGGGGTCGACAGCCGAAGCGAGCTGGGGCAGCATCCTTGGTGCAGGGATCCAGATAGGCGTTCAGTACGCGCAGGTCGATAAGGCGATGAAGTATTATGACGGCGAGGGGCGCGGCGAGTTCTTTGAAATGATGAAGGAAAAGTATGGCGTTAATGAAGATGAGGAGCTTAATGCGCGGTTGGACGTCATTATGGAGAATCTTTCCGCCGCGATCGCAAAGGTTGATCCATCAATTAAGGATAAGCCGTACAATTATTTCATCAATCCGGACGAGAGCTTTAATGCTTTTTGCTCGCTGGGGCATAATGTGAGCGTTAATACGGGAATGTTCAATCTTGTGGCGAATGACGCTGAGATCGCGGTCGTACTGGGACATGAAATGGGGCACGGGCAGAAGGAACATGTGCGCAAAAGTCTCAAGGGCTCTTTGATTGATGGATCAACCTTTGCGATCGTGGCGGAAGCAACCGGTCTGCAGGGGCTGGGGAATATCCTCGTGAATAACATCAGCGCCGTTCATGTGACGAAGCCGCATGAGTGGGAAGCGGATAATATGGCGTTTGAATACATCATTCAGTCGGATTATAACCCCGGGGCCTGCGCCGCGATCTGGCAGCGGGTTATGGATAAGTATGGAAGCGGTTCAAAGAGCTTCGTAGGCGATATTTTTAACCCGTCGGATCATCCGTCCCACGAAGAACGGCGGGATAACTACGCGAAGAAGCTGGAAAAATACTCCGGCGGCAAGGTGAAGATCGAGGTTCTTGACAATGCCGCGACAGTGCGGGTCAATGGTAAAGCGTTTGTCACGCCGTCAAGCACCGATGACATGAGCGGCAGTGAGCGTGCTTATTTTGTTGCCGGGGCACTGGCAAAGGCGTATCATGACGGTACGGCGGACGAGGCCTACGCGTCGGATGGCACGCTCTATTTCGGAGATCAGGCCGTTATCACCCCCATGGGGCTGGACGCTTCGGCGGAGGAACTGGCCGAGGTACTCAATCGCATCCGATAACAGCGCGCGACTGGCGGAAAAATTAGTGGTGTGGTATAATCGGGCGGAGAATATTTTCTGGCTGGTGCGTGGGAAGGGGGTCTATCCTTGCGGGGATTAGGACACAATAAAGCGCGGATTTTGTCGGCGGCTTTCGCCTGTATGATTTTTACGGCAACCGGATATGCGGCCTCGTTTCAGATCGGCGACGCGGGAACGGAAATCGTGGA
>CAJPUA010000072.1 GCA_905373705.1 uncultured Schwartzia sp.
GAACACCACGAGGACGAGTACGACGAGCATATCTGGCTGTCGTTGAAAAATGCCGCCATCCTCTGCGACGCCATTGAGAACGCGCTGGAACGCGCCGATGCCGCGCATGCCGAAGCGTATCGCAAGAACGCCGCGGCATATAAGGAAAAACTTGCCGCCCTCGACACGGAATATCAGACGGTGCTCGCCGCCGCGCCGGGCAAAACGGTACTTTTCGGCGACCGCTTCCCCTTCCGTTATCTCGTTGACGATTACGGCCTCACGTATTACGCCGCTTTTTCCGGCTGCTCGGCGGAGACAGAAGCGAGCTTCAAGACCATCGCCTTCCTCGCCGGAAAAGCCGACGAGTTAAATCTCCCCGCCGTTTTGACCATCGAGGGACGGACGCACAAGATCGCGGAAACGATCGTTCAAAATTCTTCGGTCCCAAGCCGTAAAATCCTGACCCTCGATTCCCTGCAATCGACGACAGGGGCGGAAGCCGCTCAAGGCAAGACGTACATCGACGTCATGAAGAATAACCTCGACATCTTAAACCAGTCGCTGCAATAAGGACAGCAACATGGCGCAAATTATTTGTCACCGGTTGACTCTCGGCTACGGTCGGGAAACAGTCGTCAGCAATCTCGATTTTTCCGTCTCCGCCGGAGAATATCTCTGCATCGTCGGCGAAAACGGCGCGGGAAAATCGACGCTGATGAAAACGATTTTAGGGCTTTCTTCGC
Organism: uncultured Schwartzia sp.; assembly: GCA_905373705.1. Lineage (GTDB taxonomy): Bacteria > Bacillota > Negativicutes > Selenomonadales > Selenomonadaceae > CAJPQU01. The sequence continues at coordinate 726 of CAJPUA010000072.1, forward strand.
CGCTCTCCGGCCATGTCGAATTTTCTGACGGTCTCCAGCGGCGTGAGATCGGCTATCTTTCCCAACAGACTGTCGTGCAGAAAGGATTTCCCGCCTCCGTGCGGGAAATCGTTCTCTCCGGCTGCCAAGGGCGCATGGGACTTCGCCCCTTTTATACGCGATCGGAAAAAGCGCTGGCGGAAGAAAATATGGAGCGGCTCGGCATTACCGCTCTGGCCAAACGCTGCTACCGCGACCTCTCGGGCGGTCAGCAGCAACGGGTCCTCCTCGCGCGAGCGTTGGGAGCGACGCGAAAGCTTCTGCTCCTCGACGAGCCAATCGCGGGACTTGATCCCCAGACGGCGGCGGACATGTACCGGATTCTCGCGGAGCTTCATCAGACGGGCGTCACCATTCTCATGATCACCCACGACGTCCTGGCGGCGCTCTCCTATGCCACGCACGTTCTCCATCTAGGGAACAACGTGTTTTGGGGCACGCAGGAAGAATACCGACGAAGCCATGTTTATGAAAAAACCGCAGCAGAAGGGGGGTGCGGCTGATGGAAGCGCTGTGGGGAAAGTTCCTTCTCTATATGCAGTATCCCTTCGTTATTTATGCGCTCATCGTCAGCGTTCTCATCGCGCTTTGCTCTTCACTCCTCGGCGTCCCGCTGGTTCTCCGGCGTTTCTCTCTCATCGGCGACGGCTTGGCGCATGTAGCGTTCGGCGCGATGGCGATCGCCAGCGTGCTGAAAATGACAAACAAAATGATCCTCGTCCTCCCCCTCACCATGGTGTTCGCCATTTTACTCCTGCGCCCGGGACACGAGGCGAAAATTAAGGGCGACGCCGCGATCGCCATGATCTCCGTCGGCTCGTTGGCCTTCGGGTATCTTATTATCAACCTGTTCGCGAAATCGGCCAATCTCTCCGCCGACGTCTGTACGACGCTTTTCGGCTCTACCTCGATTTTGACCCTGACCCCCGCGGAAGTGCGGCTCTCTATGTATCTATCGCTGGCCATGCTGCTGGTATTCGTCTTTTTCTACCACAAAATCTTCGCTGTCACCTTCGACGAGGGCTTTGCCCGCGCCACGGGGACGAACGCGGCGCTCTACAATCTCCTCATCGCGGCGATCATCGCCGTCATTATCGTGCTGTCGATGAACCTCGTCGGCTCGCTCCTGATTTCAGCGTTTGTGATTTTCCCCGCGCTCTCAGCTATGCAAGTCTTTCACACCTTCCGCTCCGTAACGATCGCTGCGGCGGTCATCTCCGTCCTGGCCGCGCTCTTTGGTCTTCTCGTTTCAATCTTAGCGGGAACGCCCGTCGGATCGACCATCGTCGCTATGGACGCGCTGGCATTTCTCGCCTGTTGGAGCTTAAATCGCCTACATGGAGGAAGCTGGTAATGAACGTACGTAAAATTTTAGGTCTCGCCCTTTGTCTTTGCCTGCTTGGCAGTCTGTCCGGTAAAACGAAGGCGGAAAGCGCCGCCGCGCCGGATATCGACCTCACGGCGATGAGCGGCACGATGGTCTATTCCATCGTCTACGATATGGTCTGGAACCCGGGGAATTACGTAGGTAAAACCATCAAAATGTCCGGCATTTACGCCCGGTACACGTCCGACGACACGGGAACGCTGCATCACGCCTGCGTGGTGCAGGACGCCACCGCCTGCTGCGCGCAGGGCATCGACTTTGAACTCGCCGACGGCGCGGCGTATCCGGAGCCGAATACGGAAATTACCGTCATTGGAACGCTCGATACCTATCGAAACGAAAACATTCAGCTTGCCCCGGGAATTGATCCGGCACAATACGGGATCGTACTCGACATCTGTATCCTGCGGAACGCAGAATTGACGGATTGGTGACTTACCGGCAAAGAATTTCAGGTGAAAGCATGAAGCAAACGAAACGCCTTTTCCTTGGCTGTCTGGCGTCGCTTCTTGTCCTCCTCAGCGTATCGCGCGCCGAGGGCGGCGACGTCGACATCGACCTCACGGCGATGAACAGCACAATGGTCTACGCTACGGTCTTTAATATCGTAAACAACCCTCTTCAATACGCAGGGCAGACGATGAAACTTACCGGCGAATATACCGTCTATCCGACGGATGACCCGGCCGGCACGATTCACGCCTGTCTTGTCCGCGATGCGGCGGGCTGCTGCGCCAGCGGGCTGGAATTTCGCCTCGCCGCTTCGCAGGAATACCCGCCGGAAGGCAGCGAAATCACCCTTATCGGCACATTGGCTTTAGATCCAAGCGAGAAACAGCCCATTCCCCTTTTAGAGAACGCGTCGTTTATCCACTAAAAACCATCTTTCTATTTTAAATTTCCTGGCTTTTTCCCATCGTTTACGAGGGAGCAAGCCTATTTTTTTACCAAAATTCAAGCCTGTTCGTCGCCTTTATTCCTGATGCCCAGCTTGCGTTTCCAGTAGCTTGAATAAATAGCGGCCAGAGGATTGTGTCCGAGGAGGCGATCCTTCACGACGAGGGTCGTCACCGGTCCGGCGCAGCTCGCATTGAAAATCGTATCGTGACCCACGCAAAGCCCGCAGGAAATAAACAGCTCCACGCCCTTCTCCGCCAGAAAACGCGCTTGCGCTTTCGGATTGCACATGGCTTCGTGCGGACGCTCCGGCTTTATTTGCTTTAGCCCGAAGTCCTTTTTCGGAATACTGCAATTCTTACAGCAGACGCTAAAAAAGGTAAACCCCGCGTTGCGGTAATAACAGGCGATATCGCGCGCTTCCTTATTCAACCCGATGCAAAAGGCCATGCCGAGCTTTTTATACCCCATATAGCGGGCAAACTCCGCCGTTTCTTCCAATCGCGTGATATTGCTGTAAAACGTTCCCTCGACATAGGCCGCCGCCTCCATGATTTTCTGCTCTTCCGGCGTGTAAAGCGCCTTTATCGCCTCGCGATCCGCCCCGGTGCAGTTCGCCCCTTTCGCGTAACAGGCATGGGAGGGACATTCCGCGCAACTGCATTTCATGATCACCGTCTCCTCGCACCCTCATATATCCGTTTCAACACGCACCCGGCTGCCGTGACGGCTCTTTTCCACAATGAGCTGCCGGGGAAGCGCCTGCTTTAGCTCCTCTCGATGGCTGATAATACCGATGAGCTTACCGTTCGCCGTAAGACCCTGCAAAAGCTCGACGGCGCCCTGGAGCGCCTCGGGATCGAGGGTGCCAAAGCCTTCGTCGATAAAGAGCGTTTCGATGGCGACGCCGCCTGCGTTCTCCGTCACCGTATCGGAGAGGCCCAGCGCCAGGGCCAGTGAAGCCAGGAAACTCTCCCCGCCGGAAAGCGTCTTGACGGAGCGGCGCCGCCCCGTGTAGCGATCCAAGACATCAAGGGAAAGGCCATGCTTCATGCGCTTATCGTCATCCGCCTGCGCTTCATGCGGCGCGAGGGAAAATCGGCCGCCGGTCATATCGCCCAGCCGAACGTCTGCCGCCTCGACAATCCGCGCAAAGCCTGCCGACTGCACGTACTCCTCCAGCGTTGTCCGCCTTCCCGCAGCTTTGCCGCCGACTCGCTCAGAAACGCTTTGCAGAAGCGCCGCGCGATCCGCCGTGCCTGATTTTCAGTATCTGCCCCACGAAGCCTGTCCGCCAGCGTTTGATTTTGCTCGTACCGGTTATATACGGCGTTATGCGCCTTCCGTGTTTCCTCCAGTGCCCGGCGACGCTCCTCAAGCTTTGATGTCAGCGCCTTTATATCGAAATTCGGCGCTTCCTTCGTCTGTCGTTCCAGCACATTGAGCTGGCTTTTTGTCGCCGTGACTTCCTGATCATACTGCTCGATCTCCTGCTGTAAGGCCGTAATCGACGCTTCATTCGTATAACAAGCGGTAAACGCCGCCTCGACGAATCCCTGTTCTTCCAGCGCCGTGCGGAACAGTTCACCGCTTTTCGCAGCGCTTTCCCTCGCCGTCACCGCCTGTTCCGCCGCCTGTTCGAGTTTTGCCTGCGCTTCGACTCTCCGGTTTTCCGCCGCCTGCCGCTCCTTTTCCGTCCGCTCAATAGCGGCACGCCATTCGCCGGCTTCTCGTTCCTTCGCTTCGCACGCCTCACGCGCCTTTTCCAGCGTCGCGTAAGGAAGCTCCGGCAAAGCGGCCAGAGCCGCCTCGGCGGCCGCTTCGGCCTTGCCGTTAAGGATGACGGCCTGCGCCGCTTCCTGTGCTTTTCCTTCGATCTCCTTTTGCTGCTCCTTATCTTTTTTTAAACGGCTTTCTCCCTCTTTAAGCGCCGCCCATTCCTTTTCTTGCCGCGCCGCTTCCTGCTGCACCGCTTTTTCAGCCTCTTTTAGGCGCTCCCGCACCGTTTCCATAAGGAGAAAAAGCTCCTCCAGCGACGCATTCTCCTTCGCGGCGCCGTGATACTCCGCCAAAACGACGTCGCCCTGCTCCCCCAGTTTTTCCAAAAACGAACCAATATCGCGCCGCAATTTTTCCGCCAGCGTCTCGCAGGTACTCCGGGACTCGGCGGCGGCGCTGACGGCGCTGTCCTTTTCTTGCCGGGCCGCTTCCAGTTTTTTTTGCCAAACCTCTCCCTCGGCCTCGCTTACACTGTCCGCCGGTAGCGCGGCCGGGTGCGGATGGGTGAGCGCGCCGCAGACCGGGCAGGGCTTTCCCGTTTCGAGCTTCGCCGCCAGAAGACCGGCACGGCTGTCTTCCAGCCGCCGCTCTATCGCTTCGCATTCCGCTCGCACCGCATCAAACTTCCCTTGCACCGCCGTGCAGACGCTTCCTTTTTTCTTCCAATCGTCGATTGCTGAGCGGCAAGCGGGGATATCCTCCGTCGTGAACCGTCGGGCCTTCTGATGATTCTCCGCCAGCCGCTCCTTTCTTGATCGCGTTTCGGCGCGCTGCTCACTGAGCGCCGTCTTTCCCGCCTGCTTTGCTTCTTCTGCCGCGATCGCCGCCTTCACTGCGCTCAGCGTCTTTTCCCGCGCCCGCTGTTCTTCCTCAAGCGCCGCGGCGCGTTCTTTGGCCTGCCGCAGCTCCGTCTGCTGCCGCGCCCGCTCGGCATAGAGC
>CAJPUA010000073.1 GCA_905373705.1 uncultured Schwartzia sp.
CCTCTACCCGAGCCGCTTTTTGCTCGTCGGGCGGCGGCGTTGACGCTTGTTCGTACCGGTCAGGCGATGGCCGCGGCGGCGCTTTGGAGAGACGACGGCGAGAGTTCGCAGACGGCAATCGAGTACAGTGAGGTTCGGCTGACGGATTCGTTTTTTCTCCGGTTGACGGCGAGTCGCCGGAGAATGAAGATCGCTGGATAAATACAGGCACATGATAAGAGGAAGCGGAGAGAAGATTTCTTTTCGCTTCCTCTTTCGTCATGGGGCGCCCTATGATATAATGAACTCGTGGCCGGCGGCGCTTTGGCTGTCGGTCGCTCTGTTCTTCCAGAAACTTTTTAGGAGATGAATCGTTCATGAAAGCAGCGATTGTAATCGGCAGCGATTCCGACTGGCCGATTATGAAACCGGCGGTGGAGACGCTGAAAAAGTTTGGCGTCGAGGCTGAGGTAACGGTGGCATCGGCGCATCGAACCCCGGCGAAAGTAGAGGAGCTGGCGACGACGGCTCCGGCGCGCGGCGTGCGCGTGTTCATCGCGGCGGCGGGCGGCGCAGCCCATTTGGCAGGCGTAGTGGCCAGCCATACGACGCTCCCCGTCATCGGCGTTCCTGTCAACGCGACGCCGCTAAACGGCATGGACGCGCTTTTGGCGACGGTACAGATGCCGTCGGGGATTCCCGTGGCGGCGATGGCGATTAACGGCGCAAAGAACGCGGCCCTGTTTGCCGTGCAGATCCTGGCGCTCGCGGATGAAACGCTGGCGAAAAAACTCAAGGAACATCGGGCGAATCTGGCGAAGGAAGTCGAGCAAAAAGCGGCTCGGGTAGAGGAGCAGCTCTGAAGCCGCAAGCGCCTCGCGTGCTTCGTTAAAGAGGCTTCGCACCGGAAAAATCTGTAATATATAACTGTTTTCAGGAGGGATTGGACATAATGGAAAAGAGAGAAGCCCTGTACGAGGGGAAAGCGAAGATCATGTATGCGACCGATAAGGCGGGAGAACTGCTCGTTTACTATAAGGACGACGCTACCGCCGGGAACGGGGCGAAAAAGGGAACCATCGCCGATAAGGGGATTATGAATAACAAAATGACGGCGTTCTTTTTCGAGCTGTTGGAAAAAGAGGGCGTTAAAACGCATTACATCAGCATGCCCAGCGAGCGCGAGATGCTCGTTAAAAAGCTCGATATGATTCCTTTGGAGGTTGTCATGCGCAACGTCGCCGCCGGGAGTTTGGCGACGCGCCTCGGTCTTGAGGAAGGGACGCGGCTTTCCCAGCCGATCGTCGAGCTTTACTATAAGAGCGATCCGCTAAACGATCCGCTCCTTAACCATTATCACGTCCAGATCCTCAAGCTGGCGACGCCGGAGGAGGTTGCGGCGATTGAAAAGATGGGGCTTCGGATCAACGACATCCTGACGAAATTCCTCAAGGAAAAGAAAGTTGATCTTATCGACTTCAAGCTGGAATTTGGCCGCTATCAGGGGGGGATCGTGCTGGGCGACGAGATTTCTCCCGACAACTGCCGTTTTTGGGACAGCGACACCCACGAAAAGCTCGATAAGGATCGTTTTCGCCGCGATCTGGGGAATGTCGAAGGCGCCTATAAGGAAATGCTGCGCCGCCTGACGGGAGAAGAACGCTGAAATGGAAGAAAGCCTTGGGGGAAGATGGAAGGAAGAGTGCGGCGTATTCGGCGTTTTCGCGCCGGGGGAGGATGTGGCGGCCCTGACGTATCTGGGGCTTTACGCGCTCCAGCATCGCGGGCAGGAATCCGCCGGGATCGCCGTGACCGATGGGGCGTGGATGGACGTCTCCCGCGGCATGGGGCTGGTGAACGAAGTGTTCCGCCACCAGGTGCCGCACATGGACGAACAGCGCATCGCCATTGGCCATGTGCGTTACTCGACGACGGGGTCGAGTCTTTTAGCGAATACGCAGCCGCTTATCGTCAATTACGCCGGCGGAAAGATCAGTCTGGCGCATAACGGCAATCTGACGAACGCGGCGGAGATACGTCACACGATGGAGCAGCAGGGAACGATCTTTCAGACCTCGATCGATACGGAGGTTATTTTGAACCTGATCGCCCGCTCCCGTCGGGAGAGCGTCGAGGAAAAGCTCAGCGACAGCTTGAATCAGGTAAAAGGCGCGTACTGCATCACGCTGATGACGGAATCGAAGCTCATCGGCGCCCGCGACCCCCAGGGCTTTCGCCCGCTATGTCTGGGAAAGCTCGACAACGGCTGGGTGCTGTCTTCGGAAAGCTGCGGGCTGGACGTCATCGGCGCGGAGTTTGTGCGCGATATCGCGCCGGGGGAGATGGTCGTTATCAGCGAGAGCGGCGTAAAATCAGTGCATTTCGCGCATCCCGCGAAGCTCGCTTCCTGCATTTTCGAGTATATTTATTTCGCTCGCCCCGATTCGGTCATCGACGGGCAGAGCGTTCACGACGCGCGCTTTATGATGGGGCGCATCCTGGCGAAAGAGAGCGGCTACAAAGGGGACATCGTTATTTCCGTACCCGACTCCGGCACTACGGCGGCGACGGGTTTCGCCTATGAATCGGGGATTCCGTTCATTGAAGGGTTAATGAAGAACCGCTATATCGGGCGCACCTTTATCCAACCGACTCAGAAAAAACGCGACACAGCGGTCAAACTGAAGCTCAACGCGATCCGCTCGGTTGTCGAGGGAAAATCGGTCATCATGGTCGACGATTCTATCGTGCGCGGCACGACGAGCGGCAAGATCGTTAAGATGCTGCGCGCCGCCGGAGCGCGTGAGGTTCATATGTGCGTCAGTTCGCCGCCCGTCGGCTATCCCTGTTATTACGGCATTGACACCTCGGTGCGCAAGGAGCTGATCGCGGCGACGAAATCGGTCGAGGAGATTCGTCAATATATCGGGGCAGACTCGCTGCATTTTCTCTCCCTTGAAGGGCTGGCGAAGGCGATGACGGCGGCCGATCCGAGAAATATGTGCTACGCCTGTTTTAACAGTGATTATCCCGTCGAGCAGGGCGATACTCCTGCGGGGGCGGATAAATATGTGTTTGAACAGCGGCTGACGAAAAATGACAAGGATTAGAGAAAGGCACAATTCATTGGCGCCCGGCGCGGTTGCAACCGACGCGGGGCGGACGCAAGGGATTGCGCCTTTTCGTGTTCGAGGAGGGCATAATGGAAAAAGAACTCACTTACCGCGACGCCGGGGTCGATATTGACGCGGGCAATTATTCCGTTCAGCTCATTAAAGACAGTGTGCGTTCGACGTACCGCCCGGAGGTGCTCGGCGATCTCGGCGGCTTTGGCGGCATGTTTGCCCTTGCCCTTGGGAAATATAAAGAGCCGGTGCTGGTATCGGGCACCGACGGCGTGGGGACGAAGCTGCGGCTGGCGTTTATGCTGAACCGGCACGACACCATCGGGCAGGACGCGGTGGCGATGTGCGTGAACGATATTCTCGCGCCGGGAGCGGAACCGCTCTTTTTTCTCGATTATCTGGCGGTAGGAAAGCTCCTGCCCGAGCAGGTGGCCGCGGTCGTCAAAGGCGTGGCGGGGGCGTGTAAAGAGTCGGGCTGCGCCCTGATCGGCGGCGAAACGGCGGAGATGAGCGGTTTTTATCCTGCCGGAGAGTATGACATCGCGGGCTTTGCCGTCGGCGTCGTGGAGCGCTCGCGGATCATCACCAGCGATCGGGTGCGCGCGGGCGACGTGCTTTTGGGGCTGCCGTCCTCGGGGCTTCATTCCAACGGGTTTTCCCTTGTGCGCAAGATCGTCTTTGACGTTAAAGGATTTAAGGGCGATGAATCGTTCCCTGAGCTGGGCGGTAAGACGCTCGGGGAGGAGCTTTTGACGCCGACGCGGCTCTATCCGCGTCTTTGCCTGCCGCTGGTCCGCGCTTTTGATCTGCACGGCATGGCGCACATTACGGGCGGCGGATTTTATGACAATATTCCGCGCGCCCTGCCGAAAAATATGGGAGCGGAGATTGACGCGACGGCGTGGGAAATGCCGCCGATTTTCCGCCTGCTTCAAGCGTGGGGCAACGTCGCGTGGCCGGAGATGTACCGCACCTTCAATATGGGGATCGGTATGGTGCTGATCGCGGCGGCGGGCGAAGCGGCGAAAATCAAGGCGGAGCTTGCGAAAGCGGGCGAGACGGTTTATGAGATTGGCTGCGTCGTTCCCGGGGAGCATAAAGTAACGATCAAAGGCGGCGTATTCGATGGCTGAAAAACCGATCCTCGGCGTTCTCTGCTCAGGACGCGGGACGAACCTGGAGGCGATTATCGCCGCGATCAAGAGCGGGCAGATACCGGCGACGATCGGCGTCGTGCTGACAGATAAGCCCGGCGTGAAGGCGCTGGAAAGAGCCGAGAAGGCCGGCATCCCGCACGCCGTCATCGACCGTAAAGCTTTGGCGGGGCGCGAAGCCTTTGAGGAAGAGCTCCTCGCGGCGCTGAAAAAATATCAAGTGTCGTTCGTCATTCTGGCGGGCTTCATGCGCATATTAAGCCCGAGGTTTGTCCTCGAGTATCCGGGGCGCATCCTGAACACACACCCGGCGCTTTTGCCGGCGTTCCCCGGCGCGCACGCCCATCGGGATGTGCTGGCCTACGGGGTCAAAGTATCGGGCTGCACGATCCATTTCGTCGATGAAGGGACGGACAGCGGCCCTATCATTTTGCAGGCGGCGGTGCCGGTAAAGGAAGACGATACCGAGGAGACGCTCGCCGCCCGGGTGTTGGTCGAGGAACACCGCATTTATCCGCGCGCCATCGAGCTTTGCGTTAAGGGAAAGCTTCGGGTCGAAGGGCGGCGGGTGAAGATTTTGGAATGAAGCCGTAAGGGTATTTTAGAAACGATATAAAGGAGCGTGGTACGTATGAAGATCAAACGGGCGCTGATCAGCGTTTCGGACAAAACCGGCGTCGTCGAGTTCGCGCGGCAGCTTCATGCCGCAGGCGTCGAGATCATCTCCACCGGCGGCACGATGCGCGCCATTAAGGACGCGGGAATTCCTGTCATGTACGTCAGCGATGTCACGGGCTTTCCCGAGATCATGGACGGCCGGGTCAAAACGCTTAATCCTTATATTCACGGCGGGATATTGGCGGTGCGGGATGATCCGGCGCATGTGCAGGCGATGAAAGAGCATAAGATCACGCCCATCGATCTTGTCGCGGTAAATCTCTATCCGTTCCGGGAAACGATTGCCAGGCCGGACGTGACGCTCGCCGAGGCCATTGAGAATATCGATATCGGCGGCCCGGCGATGATCCGGGCGGCGGCGAAAAATTTCCGTTTCGTCACTGTCGTCACCGATCCTCGGCGTTATGATGAAGTCGCGGCGGCCGTTGTAAAGGACGGCTGCGTAAGCGGCCTTTTGCGGATGAAACTGGCGCAGGAAGCGTTTAAGCATACGGCGGAATACGACAACTGTATTCAGCGGTATCTTGCGGAACAGAGTGAAAAGTGAGGCGCGCGATGAATATTTTACTGATTGGCGGCGGAGGTCGGGAACACGCGCTGGCCGTTAAGCTCAGCCAAAGCCCGCATACCGGTAAGCTTTATGCAGTGCCCGGCAATCCCGGTATAGCGGAGATCGCAGAGTGCATAGCGGGCGTTGACCTTGAAGATAACGCGGCGCTGGTAAAGCTGGCGCAGGAGAAAGAAATTGATTTAGCCGTTGT
>CAJPUA010000074.1 GCA_905373705.1 uncultured Schwartzia sp.
CGATGTACGGGGTCACGCTGGAGGATGCCGGCGTATCGAAAATCCTGTCGGTTAAATTAGATGAACTTGATCCGGCGGAGAAAGGGTAGAAAAAAATGGGATTTTTTGACCAGTTAAAACAAGGCCTCAGTAAGACGCGGGAATCATTGACCGCGAAGATTGAGACGACAATTTTAGGCTACGCGGATATCGACGACGAGCTGCTCGATGAATTAGAGGAAATTCTCATCATGGCCGATGTCGGCGTGGCGACGACGGAAACGCTGATGAAGGCGGTACGTCAGGGAATTAAGAAAAAGGAGATAAGAGAACCGGGAGATTTAAAGCCGTTTTTGGAAAAAGAAATTACGGCGCTTCTTCTTAAAGGCGGCGCGGGGATCCGAATGGCGGCGAACGGGCCGACGGTTCTTCTGATCGTCGGCGTCAACGGAGCGGGTAAGACGACGACGATTGGCAAACTTAGCGCGTTTTACCATCACTATGGAAAAAAAGTCATGCTGGCGGCGGCGGATACGTTTCGCGCCGCTGCCAGCGACCAGCTGGCGATTTGGGGCGAGCGCACGGCGGCAGAAGTTATCCGGCATGAGGAAGGCTCCGATCCGGCGGCGGTCGTTTTTGACGCGGTTAAGGCTGCTAAAGCGCGGCAAATTGACGTTCTGCTCGTCGACACTGCGGGGCGGCTCCAAACAAAAACGAACCTCATGGCGGAGCTGGAAAAAATTAACCGTGTTATCGCGCGGGAAATTCCCGGCGCGCCGCATGAAACACTGCTGGTTTTAGACGCGACGACGGGGCAGAATGCGGTGAGCCAGGCAAAGCTCTTCACACAAGCGGCGCCCGTTACCGGCGTTGTTTTGACAAAGCTCGACGGAACGGCGAAAGGCGGGGTCGTCATCGGCATTAAGGCGGAGCTGGGTATCCCTATTAAATGGCTCGGCGTCGGCGAAGCCGTCGAGGATTTACGGCCTTTTGCTGCTGAGGATTTTGCTAAGGCGCTTTTTGAAAACTGACTGGCACAGGAAAAGAATTGCCATAGTTTTACTGTATGGCGGTGCTCAGCTTAAAATACAGGCAAAAAAATTCCGTCGCGGAAGAAAATTTTCAGCGGCGGAATTTTTCTTTGTGGGCGTTTATGACCTCCGCCATGAGCATCTTCCCGCGGATATCGGGGTGCAGGCCGTCGATACTGAGACTGGCGTCCAGAAGCGTATGCGTGGGGTCGTAGAAATACGGCTCCAGGTCAATATAATACTCCTGTTGTCGGATAAACGCGTTGATCAACCGCATTTTATCATACCAGCCAGGATCTGTTTCCGTATGAAAGGCCTGATTGATATGATCGGGATTTATGGGCATAAGAGTCAGAAAAATAGGACGTATATCGTTGGCGCGGCATTTTTCTCGTATTCCCTCAAGATCTTTGATGATCGAGACGGCGGAAAGATCGGAGCGTAAGTCGTTGGAACCGGTCAATATCAGCAAATTGTAAGGATGATACGGCAACACGTCGTCTTCAAAACGCAGGAGCGAATCATGCGCCGTATCGCCGCTGCGTCCGAGATTTTGAGCGGGAAAATCAAGATAGGTCGTATAATTATATTCCAGATTGAACGGCGAATAGGACAGCGCGCCGCCTCCGTGGGTAATGCTGTCCCCAAAGGCGGCGGCGAAAGCGCGGCCTCTTCGGGGCGGGACAATAAAACGGGCGGTGTCTGAATAAGTGCCGACCGTATTGCCGTTCTCGTCTATGCCACGCACGCGCCAGTAATATGGCCCTGCGTAAGGCCGGGCGTACTCGTCATAGCAACTGAAGGAATCGTCGGCCGTCATAGCCCAGACGCGGTCGGCGGAGGGAAGGGTACCGCGCTCTGTCGTCGGAGGTTTTAGCAGCAGTTCAACTTCGTAGCGGTTGACGCCGTGCATGGGAATCCATTGGTAAACGGGATACAGAGGGATTTCGTCCCCCGGCATTTGATCAAAATAGTTCAGTAAGGGACGGTCGGGCGGCGGTAGAGAAGCGTCGATGATCAGCGGTTCCGCGCGGGAAAAGACGCCGATAGGCTGTCTGGAGAGATCAAGCGCCCGAACACGCCAGTAAATAGGCGACTGAATATCTAACGCGCTCAGATCCGCCTGCCAGCCGTTCGTATAAATTTGCGTCGTGCTAAACAGGTGGTGAAAAGCCGATATTTCGGTTCCGTTTTCTTTTTCCGGCGGAGCGGAGAGAAATTCCACTTCATAGCATACGGCGGCGGGAACTGTGTGCCAGACGAGATACGGCCGGAGACTGGCGGGGTTTTCTTCGGTGTAATGATAGATAGTAACCGGCGCGGCAGGCGTCGGATAGTTAGGATTAGGAACGGGGGCGATGGGCTTCGTCAGCGCTCCGAATAAGCCGTAGGCGGTGATTTGATAGTACATGGGAATCGCCGTTGAGGAAACGGCGCAATAGTCGTTTAGCGTAAAAGAGGTATCGAAAGTATGATAACGGAGCTCTTTCGCCACGGCGCCGGTCGTTTCCGACAGAGTATCGACACGGTACAGGCAGGGATAGGGGAGTTTATCCCAATGCAAGATCATCCGGCCATCGTTCTCGGTGAAAGAAATATGCCACGAGGTCTTTTCGCGCAGTTGAAAATAATCTGTTTTTTCGATGGCGTATATGTTGACGGTTGCTAAAACAGCGACAACCGACAAAAAAAGAATAAATTTTTTCATAATTGCTCCAAGTGTTGTATAATAAATGAAAGCAGTATTAGTATACATCTTTTCGGCTTCGTTTGGCAAAATATTTAGGGAGATGAGACGTTTGGCGGCGCGAGGTTTGATTATCGTCCACACGGGAAACGGCAAGGGAAAAACGACGGCGGCTTTAGGGCTGGCTGTCCGAGCTTGGGGCGATGGCCTGCGGGTGTTGATTCTGCAATTCATTAAAGGGTCATGGAAGTATGGCGAGCTGGAGACGCTTCGGATACTGGGCGAGATGAACGGACGGATGGAAGTGCGGCGCGGCGGGAGAGGATTTTCGCAGCGTGATACCGAGGATAAGGCGGAGCACCGCAAGGCGGCGCAGGAAGCGTGGCGGGAGGCGTTGGAGGAGATTACGGCCTCGCGTTGGGATCTGATCGTGCTGGATGAAATTAATTATGCCGTCAAATTTGGCCTTGTGGAAATTGAGCAAGTGATGGAGCTGCTCGATAAAAAGCCCTCGGAGCTTCACTTGGTTCTTACCGGGCGCGACGCTCGCCCTGAGCTTATTGAGCGGGCGGATCTCGTTACGGAGATGAGGCTCATTAAGCATCCGTATCAGGAAGGGATAAAAGCGCAGAAAGGCATTGAGTTTTAAAGCGCCGGGAAAAGAAGGTTGCAATCCGAAAAAGGGTACTGTAAAATAAGTAAAAGTATTTAAGTCAGCAGTTAGGGGTTTTCGTAGACAAAAGGAGACATCATCATGGCGGACAACATCACGATGGAGGTTCTCAAGGAGCGCTTGCAGGCACGTCAGCACAAACTGACGACGCAGCGCCGGATTGTTTTGGAGGTTTTTCTGACCCACCCCGGTCAGCATTTGAGCGCGGAAGATGTTTACGGCATTTTGCGCGGGCAGTCGTTAGACATTGGGCTGGCGACGGTGTATCGCAGTCTGGAGCTTTTGGCGAATTTAGGGATCCTGCAAAAGATGGAATTTGGCGATGGGTGCAGTCGTTACGAGATCGGCACCATGACGCCGGACGCCCACCAGCATCATCATCTCATCTGCATGAAGTGCGGGAAGGTCGAAGAGTTTCCGGACGATTTAATGGACGATTTGGAGAAGGATGTAGCGAAGAAAACGCATTTTCGGATCGTCGATCATCAGGTGAAATTTTTCGGCTATTGCAAGGAGTGCCAATGAGTTTTTGAAAATAGGGAAATTTTCTTTGAATTTGACCTCTGAGGTCATGGTAAAGGTATCAAAAGAAGTTTTGACGCTTTTTGGCATTATCGTTACCGGCGACGATCCTGATTTTGATGAGATGGCGGTTCGGCACGAACTTTTGACAGATCCTGCGCCGCGCGTCAGGACGAAGCTGTCGCTGACGGATCAAGCCGGACGGACGGAATTATATGAATGTGAGTCGGCGGGAGATGGGGAAGAACCGGTTTCGGCGGCCTTTCATCGCTTGGTTAAGCTGAATTTTTATCAGCTGCTTCGCCGCTACTGCGGTATGCCGCCGGCGCCGTGGGGAATTCTATACGGCGTGCGGCCGGTCAAGATTGTCCATCGCTATATGGAGCGGGGGATGGATAGAGCGGCGATTGAGCGGCGGCTGGCGAAAAATTTTGCGGTCACTCCCGAAAAGGCTCGCCTCCTCACGGACGTCGCCCGGCGTCAGCGCCCCTGTTTGCTTTCTGCGTCAGCCAAGGATGTCAGTATTTATATTGGCATTCCTTTTTGTTTGTCTTGCTGTCTTTATTGTTCTTTTCCCGCGAATCTTCTGCCCAATGAGGCGCGATTAGCAGATTTTATGCAGGTTTTGGAAAAGGACATGAGGGCGGTTCGCTCCGCCCTTACGCGTTACGATTTGCGGGTACAGAGTATCTATATCGGCGGCGGGACGCCGACGAGCCTGCCCGATCATTTTTTTGCCGCACTGATGGAAGCGGTCAGGCAGAATTTTTATTCCGCAGGGGTCGCGGAGGTTACTGTCGAGGCGGGACGTCCCGACAGTATGTCGCCGGGCAAGATAAAGACGCTGAAAGATTATCACGTGACCCGGGTCAGCGTCAATCCGCAGACGATGCAGGAGCGGACGCTGAAACGTATCGGGCGCAGTCACACGCCGGAGGATATTGTGACGATGTACCATGATCTGCGGACGGCGGGCATAGCGTCGATCAATATGGACGTCATCGTCGGCCTGCCGGGTGAAACGCGGGCGGATATGGCGGATACGATGGCGAAGCTCGCGACGCTCGCGCCTGATGATATAACGCTTCATACGCTGGCGCTTAAGCGCGGATCGCGGCTGAAAATGAATCTAAGTGAGACAGAGCTGCCGACGGATGAGGAGGTTCGCGCTATGTACGCGATCGCGAGGGAAAGCGTCGCCCGGCAGGGAATGGAGCCTTATTATCTCTATCGGCAGGGCTATCAAAGCGGCCAGCTGGAAAATGTCGGCTGCGCCCGCCCAGGCGCGGAGAGCCTCTACAATATTCAGATCATGGGCGAGCGGCAGACGATTTTAGGCATTGGCGGCGCGGCCACGTCGAAAATCGTCAACCCGCGCACAGAACGCATGAAAGCCGCATTTAATGCTAAAGATTTAAGAAGTTATTTAGAAAATATCGATACATATATAGAAAAGCGCGCTTCCTTGTTAGCGGAAGCGTATGAATAACCGGGGAGGATGCATTTATGCTGACACAGGCGCCGCGCGGCACGAAAGATATTTTGCCGGATAAAATCGGGCAATGGGTATATGTGGAAACGAAGATCCGGGAGCTTTGCGCCCGGTATGGCTTTCGGGAGATCCGTACGCCCATTTTCGAGCACACGGAGTTATTTCAGCGCGGAATCGGCGATACGACGGATGTCGTCGAGAAAGAGATGTATACGTTCACGGATCGCGGCGGGCGAAGCGTTACTTTGCTGCCGGAGAACACGGCGGCGGTGGTGCGCGCCTATCTGGAG
>CAJPUA010000075.1 GCA_905373705.1 uncultured Schwartzia sp.
GGCCGGATATCTACGACAACGTCGCCTTTCCGCGCGACGCGGAATCCTTGCGGCAGTTCTTTCACGCGATGACGCCGGATACGGGCGCGTTCGACGTGGAGGTCGTCGCCAAGGCGATGGAGGCGGTCCTTGACCGCACCGGCAACAGCGTGCTCATCACCCACTCGGCGGGCGGCGGGCCCGGATGGCTCGCCGCGATTCGAAATCCCCACGTTAAGGGTGTGATCACGCTCGAGCCGGGCACGTTCCCGTTCCCGCCGGGCGAGGTGCCGGAGGTCGAGGCGACGACAAGCCCCTTCCCGGCCCAAGGCATGGATTTGAGCGAAGAGGAGTTCAAGGCGATCCTCAGGATCCCGATGGTGGTCTACTTCGGCGACAATATCCCGACGGGCGTTACCCCGGCAGCGCATTGGGGCCTTGACAACTGGCGCACGCGCCTCAATCTCGCAAATCGCTGGGCCGAGGTTGTAAAGGCGCACGGCGGCGACGCGGAGATCATCGTCCTGCCGGACATTGGCATCACAGGCAATACTCATTTCCTCATGTCCGACCTCAACAACGAGGCGGTCGCGGCGGAGATGGAGCGCTGGCTCGAAGAAAAAGGGCTGGCAGAGTGAGGCGTAAGCGCTGTGGCGCGGACAAGAAAGATCATCGGACAAAAGTCTACGCTGCTTCATTTTATCAGCGATTCCTATATCAGTTTTAGAAAGGAAGTTTTTACCATGAAAAAATCCATCATGAAATCGGAGCTTCTTACGGCGGTCGGTCTCCTTGCCATCGGGGGCGGCGGCGCTTCGGCGAGCGAGACCGGCTTCGGCGGAGCCGAGGGCAAGAGCCCGAATGCGAATCCGTTCGGCCTTGTCTATCAAAACGCCATCGCAAAGAATGAGCCGGGCAAGGTGAATATCCGCCCCGTAGAGTACGAAGTGGACGGCATTAAGGTGGCCGCCAATCTCTACCTCCCCCCGGACTATGACGAAAACAGCGACAAAAAATATGCTGCTGTGACTGTGGCGCATCCCAATGGCGGCAGCAAGGAGCAAGTCTCCGGTCTTTATGCCCAGCGTTTGGCGGAACTCGGATATATCGCCGTTGCTTGTGACGCCCGTTATCAGGGAGTCAGCGGCGGCGAGCCGAGACTCAGGGATTATCCTTCGAACCGCATTGAAGATATCAGCGGCATGGTGGATTATCTGTCTCAGCTGCCGAAGGTGGACAAGACTCGTATCGACGCGCTTGGGATCTGCGGCGGGGGTGGCTATACGCTGGCCGCGGCGCAGACCGATAAGCGCATCAAGGCCGTTGCCACCCTCTCCATGTTCAATTCCGGCAGGGTGCGCCGGAACGGCTTCTTGGATGCCGATATCAAAGGCATTCCCACACGGCTGCAAAAGGCTGCCGATGCGCGGGACAGGGAGCTCGCCGGGGAAATCGTCTATGAGGGATTTCTCCCTCCGGACGCCACCGAGGACGATCTTCGCGCAAAAATGGCGGAGCTTCCTGAAAACAGCCTCTATCGGGACGGCATCGAATACTATGGAATCTCCCATCGTCACCCAAACGCTACGGGGCGCTATACGACCGAATCCTTCATGAAACTCATGGCCTTTGATGTGGAGGACAGGATGGATCTGATCGATCAGCCCCTCCTGATGATGGCGGGCAGCAAGGCGGACACCCTCTACATGACGGAGGACGCCTTCGCCAAGGCGAGCGGCACGGAAAACAAAGAGCTCTTCCTGATTGAGGGCGCCAGCCACATTCGCACCTATTGGGTGCCGGAGTATGTGGATGCGGCCGTAAATAAACTCAAAGAATTCTATGGAAAAAATCTTTGAGCTAAAAGAGGAAACGCTTCGTGAGGACCCCTTGGCGTCCGATAGATGCGTGAGATAAGGAGGAGACGACAATATATGAAGGATGGGCATTTCAAGAAAGTCATGCGGCTGGCAACGTTCTGCACAGGCTTTCTCTTAGCCGGTCAGACGATGGCGGCGGAGATAGCTGCGGCTGAACCCGCTTCCCGGGTGGCGGTCAGCGATAAAAACTACGCGGCGCTCTTCGGCGATGCGCCGATGGAGGAGGCCAAGAACGACCCGGAGCTCTCCAACACCATGAAGCGGTTCATCTGCGTGGATGAGGTGACGAATCCAGCGAAGTAAAGCGGCCCATGGGAAACAGCAGAAACCAAAGGAGGAGGATTTTATGGCAAACGTAGAAAATGTAACGCTCGCGAACGGGGTCGAAATGCCGCTTGAAGGCTTCGGCGTGTTCCAAATCCCGGACGCGGCGGAGTGCGAGCGCGTGACGCTCGAAGCGATCCGTGCGGGCTATCGGCTGATCGACACGGCGGCGGCCTACATGAACGAAGAAGCTGTAGGCGCGGCGATCAAAAAGTCGGGCGTACCGCGTGAGGAGCTCTTCATCACGACAAAGCTCTGGGTACAGGACATGTCCTATGATGAGGCGGGCACAGCGTTTGAACGCTCGCGCAAAAGCCTCGGGCTCGATTATCTCGACCTCTATCTCATCCATCAGCCGATGGGCGATATCTTCGGTGCGTGGCGGCGCATGGAGGAACTTTACCGCGCCGGGAAGGTGCGCGCCGTCGGCATCTCAAACTTCTATCCCGCGCCGCTGGCAAACTTCTGCGAGACGGTCGAGGTCAAGCCGATGGTGAACCAGGTGGAGCTGCACCCGTTCTTCCAGCAGGAAGCGGCGCTCGAGAACATGAAGGCATACGGCGTCCGTCCGCAGGCATGGGGCCCCCTCGCCGAGGGCAAGCACAACATCTTTAGCCATCCTGTGCTGACCGTCATCGGGGAAAAATACGGCAAGACCGCCGCGCAGGTTGCCCTGCGCTGGAACACCCAGCGCGGCGTCTCCATCCTGCCGAAGTCCGTGCACGCGGAGCGCATCGAGGCGAACTTCGCGATCTGGGACTTCACGCTGTCGGAGGCGGATATGGCAGAGATCGCCAAGCTCGACCTCGGCCACAGCGAGATCGTGGATCACAGCGACCCCAAGTTTGTTCAGATGCTGCACGGATACAAGGTGCACGACTAACGGCGTCAAAAAGAACGATCCACAGGATTTTTAGCACGTATGTAATGTGGAACGTGCGGGCGTGAGGCGGAGCTAAATCGCGGCCGCGAAAGAGAGGACATAGAACGAGGGGATGTTTGCCCGACGAACGTGCAGACGTCCCCTTGTTTTTGTGTGGCGTTTAAGAGGTGCGAATAAATTCAGCGCTCCATTTATCGGTTTCCCGATGAACCGCCCTCACGCTTTATGCCGTCCTAACCGGCACTGAAGCGCGTTCTGCAGCGAATTTGAAAAATCGATGTTGCCCGCGTCTTTCGTTTGCAAACAAATGCCGCAAAAGAACACAAACGAAAGGGAAAAATTTCCTTGACTATTGTAAACATGTAAAATATAATAGGTCCATCATTTGGCGCGGCGTCGTAAAAGCGCGGCCACCGCGCGAACTTTTTGCGGGAGGGATTTTTATGTTGGGCAGTAAAAAAGCCCGGCGCTGGGCCGGGTTATTCGTGGGAACGGCACTCATGGGCAGCCTTTTGACCGGCTGCGGAGGCGGCGAAAAGTCTGCCGATAACGAGATCAAGGTAGGGGCGAATTTCGAGCTGACGGGCAACGTCGCCAATTATGGCACGGCGACGTTCGAAGGCTTGCAGCTCGCCATTGATGAAGCGAACGCAGCGGGTGGTATCAACGGCAAACAGATCCGGCTCGTCAAGGCGGATACGAAGTCGGAGACGTCGGAAGCGGTCACCGCGGCGACGAAGCTCATCGCCGACGAGAAGGTGAAGGTCCTGGTCGGCCCGGCGACGACAGCGCCGGTCATTGCTGAGACGCAGATCGCCACGGAGCATAAGGTGCCGGTTCTCGCGCCGTGCGCGACGAGCGCTCGCGTCACGGTGGAAAACGGCAAGGTGCAGCCGTACATTTTCCGCAGCTGCTTCATTGACCCGCAGCAGGGCGACGTCATGGCGAAATTTGCCGCCGATAACCTGAAGGCGAAAACGGCGGTCATTTACATCGATTCCAGCTCCGACTATTCCAAGAGCCTGGGCGCGGTGTTTAAGGAAAGGTTTGAAGCGGCCGGCGGCAAGGTGCTCATGGAGGAAGCGTTCCTGCAAAAGGATCAGGATTTCAAGGCAGCTTTGACAAAGCTTAAGACGGCGAACGCGGATGTGTTGTTCGTTCCCGGCTATTATGAGGAGATCGGGAAGATCGTCAAGCAGGCCCGGGAGCTGGGAATTACCAGTCCTATCCTCGGCACCGACGGCTGGGACGACCCGAAGGTCGCGGACATCGCCGGGAAAGACGCTCTCAATAAGACGTATTTCTGCACCCATTACTCGGAGAAGGACGAGCAGGTGAAGCCGTTCCTCGAGGCGTTCCAAAAGAAATATGGCCACGCGCCGAATGTTTTCGCGGCGCTTGGTTACGACGCCGGGAAGCTCATCGTCGACGCGCTGAAGCGCGCAGGCAGCGACGATACGGATAAGATCACCCAGGCGATCGCCGCGACGAAGGACCTTCAGGCGGGCACGGGCACGATCTCGATGGACGCGAATCATAACCCCATTAAGCAGGCGGTCGTTCTTGAAAACCGCGATGGCGATCGGGTCGTGGCGGCGAAAATCATTCCGTAAGAATACCGCTTTTGGCGGCGAAGTGGAAAGCAAAATAAAAACAAGGCAGCGGGGCCGCGGTGACGCGGCCCTTGCGCGTGCTAAAGGGAAGTGATGTTATGGATTTTATGAACCAGTTCGTTCAGCAGCTCATCAACGGCGTTTCGCTGGGCAGCGTTTACGCGCTTATTGCGCTTGGGTACACGATGGTCTACGGCATTATCAAGCTCATCAATTTCGCTCACGGTGATATTTACATGGTGGGCGCGTACGTGGGCTTTTTTGCCATTACCGCCGGACATCTCTCCATCTTTCCGGCGCTCCTTGTTTCTATGGCGGTGACGGGGCTTTTGGGCGTCGTAGTCGAGCGGCTGGCGTATAAGCCGCTTCGTCAGGCGCCGCGCATCTCGGTGCTTATTACCGCGATCGGCGTTTCCTTTTTCTTGGAATACGTGACGATGTACTTCGTGTCGCCGACGCCGCGGACGTTTCCCGCTGTATTTGAGGCGGCGGGAATTTCCTTCGGCGGTTTCGTTGTGAACGGGCAGCAACTTTTAATTTTTGCCATTACGTTCCTGCTTATGGTAATATTGACGTATATTGTGCAGCGGACGAAGATTGGCAAGGCTATGCGCGCGGTGTCCTTTGATACGGAAACGGCGCGGCTCATGGGAATCGACGCTGACCGCGTCATCTCCGTTACCTTTGGGATCGGTTCGGCGCTGGCGGCGGCGGGCGGCGTCCTCGTCGGCGTCTACTATAATTCCATTGATCCCCTCATGGGTATCATGCCGGGACTGAAAGCCTTCGTCGCCGCGGTGCTGGGCGGTATCGGCGTTATCCCCGGAGCGGTGGCGGGAGGTCTTATCCTGGGTGTTGTCGAGTCACTGGTTTCGGGCTTCCTTTCCTCGACCTTTCGCGACGCGGCGGCCTTCGCTATCCTCATTTTGGTGCTGCTTTTGCGCCCGGCGGGAATCTTCG
>CAJPUA010000076.1 GCA_905373705.1 uncultured Schwartzia sp.
AGGCCTTCGCCAAACAAGCAGACGCTCTGCGCCGCATCAGTGGGAAAGCACAGGCGGCCATGGATGAGGTGGAGGAGAAAGTCGAGGAGATGCCGGAGGGCGGTCGAGCGTCAGTAGAAGAGACGAAGCTGACAAAAGAAGAGATCACTGCCCGGATCAAAGAGGCAGTTCAGGGGATGGATGAAAAGGACATTCCGAAAATCCCCATAAAAGACGCGAACCGTTTCGACGGCCTCGATGAACAGGAGCTCTTTGTCGTTGCGCGCCAGGAAATAGAAAAATTGGCCGCGGAGAAAATCGTCGATCCGCTGGGGAATGAATTCTACTTCGCACCCGGGGAAACGGAAACGATGGAAAGCTATGCCCTGCATTTAGTCGCAGGGCAAGGAAAACCGGTGGGGGCTATTCGTACTAAACGCGTGCTTGGGCTTTCCCTGGCGAAAGAGACGATCGCTAATCCTCTGGCGATCATCGTACAGGAGAACGGGCGAAAAGCCTATCTGGCGCTTTATGCGGGCGATAAAGAATTTCAAAGCAGCATCGTTGTCGGCGTCGAGGAAGGACAGGCGGGACGCGTCATAACATCCATGCTGACGGCGGACAAAAAGAACGACAAGAAAGCCGCTGTGCGTGAATTTAAAAAACGCATCAGCGGCTCCAAGGAAGTTCTATATTGGGAGGGGCTGTCCGGGCATTCGCGTCCCTCTTCCGAAGCATGGGCTTCAACGCTTAATGCCAAGCTCCACCCGTCCGGCAACTTTAGTATAGCAGAGGACGCCGAAAAAAGCAAGGGGACGGCGCAACCTGAAAAGAAAGCGGAGCCGGGAAAGGAGAAATACGACGCCCGGGATCTCTATCGCGCCATTCATCGCCTGCGGTCGGCGCACCGCTGGGGGGCGGAGGAGCTTTCGGCCATCGACGCATTAGCGAAGGCAGCCTCTAAGGCCAACCTGCAAGCGGCGTGGGAGAAAGCCAAAGAGCTCCTTACCACGGAGCATTTAGCAGAGCAGGAGCTAAAGGAATCTCTCCGGGGGCAGAGCCAGCTCTATCGGGAACTGGCCAGAAAAGAGATCGCCGCGATGACGATCACGGAAGCTTCGGCCATTATGACCTTCCGACGCCAGGAGAAGGAAAGCGCTGCCCGGGTAGATCAGCTGGTCAAGGCAGAGAACTGGGCGGAGGCGGAGAAGGAAAAACAAAAGCAAATCATGGCTGCCGCGCTGGTCGCAGGAGGAACGAGCGTAGGACGTTATAATGGAAGATACACTACGCACCCTTTACAACATGGAGATAAAAATGGTGTACGTTCTCGAAGCGCGGCGAAAATCTGTATTCCTAGGAAAGTCTGTTCAGCAAAAAAGGAGCCGTTTATTGGAAACGGCTCCTTTCGATTAAGGGATTTTAACGTTTTTACAGCTTGAAACGGGCGGCGGGAAATTGACTTTACGGTAGTCATTCACTATAATATAAAACTGGCGCAATTATATGAAGTTCACAGCGGCGGCAGGTCGCTTGTTGGGTGGGGGTAGATGAGTTTGAAATACATGACGGGCAATGAACTGCGGGATGCTTATTTACAGTTTTTCGCCGAAAAAAAAGGCCATTTGCGGTTACCGAGCTTTTCGCTGATTCCCGAGGATGACCCGACATTGCTTTTAATCGGCGCGGGTATGGCGCCGCTTAAGCCGTTTTTTACCGGCAAAATGAAGCCGCCGCGCCCCCGGGTGACGACGAGCCAGCGCTGCGTCCGCACCGGCGATATCGAGAATGTGGGGCGCACGGCGCGCCATCAGACGTATTTTGAAATGCTGGGGAATTTTTCCTTTGGCGATTATTTCAAAGAGGAAGCGATTCCCTGGGCGTGGGAGTTTCTGACGGAAGTTGTGGAGCTACCGAAAGATAAGCTGTGGGTTACGATTTATCCGAAGGACGAGGAGGCGGCGGCCATCTGGCTGCGTCAGCCGGGCTTTATTTCGGATCACATCGTGAAACTGGAAGATAATTTCTGGGAGATCGGGCCTGGTCCTTGCGGGCCAGATTCGGAGATATATATCGATCTCGGCGAGGAGCGCGGCTGCGGGAAGCCGACCTGCGCCGTGGGCTGCGACTGCGACCGTTATCTGGAAATATGGAACCTCGTTTTTACGCAGTTCGACCGCACTGAGGACGGCGAGTATAAGCCGCTGGCGCACAAGAATATCGATACGGGTTGCGGTCTGGAGCGCTTGGCCTCGGTCGTGCAGGGGAAAAAGACGAATTTCGAGACAGATCTGCTTTTCCCCATTATCGAATATGCGTCAAAGCTTTCGGGTATCGCCTACGGCGACGATTCGGAAAAAGACGTTTCTCTTAAGGTTATTGCTGATCACGCTCGGAGTATGGCAATCATGATTATGGATGGCATTTTGCCGTCCAACGAAGGGCGAGGTTATATCCTGCGCCGTATTTTGCGCCGAGCGGTGCGCCACGGGCGGCTCCTGGGTCTTACCGATAATTTCTTGACGGGCGCCGTCGACGCGGTTGTGAGAATATATCAGGACGCAGCAGATTTTTCGGAGCTGGTGGCGAAGCAGGACTATATCAAAAAGGTCATTTCCTTGGAAGAAGAGCGCTTTCACGCAACCTTGGCGCAGGGCTGCGATATGCTCAACGAACATATCGCAGCGCTCAAGGCGGCAGGAAAAACGATGCTTGGCGGCGAGGACGCTTTTAAGCTGTACGATACTTACGGATTCCCTTGGGAGTTGACGGACGAGATTCTCCATGAAAATGGTTTGGCTCTTGATCAGCCGGGCTTTGAGGCGGCCATGCAGACACAGCGGGACCGTGCCCGGGCGGCGCGGCAGGCGAATCAGCGTGTTGCCGTGCCGGATCTGCACGATCTTGATATCAGCGCCTTGCGGCAGGACTTTGCGGCGACAGAAGCGAAGGTCGTCGCGATCTGGAAGGACGGGAAGCTGGTCAAGGAGCTTACCGACGGCGAAGAAGCGGGTGTCATCTTAGACGTTACGCCGTTCTATGCGGAAGGCGGCGGTCAGGTCGGTGATACCGGCCTTTTTATCGGCGAGATGGGGCGCGTTCGGGTAACGAACGCAAAAAAATTGCCGGACGGCACGATTTATCATATTGCCTATGTGGAGGAAGGGCTGCTTAGGGTTGGCGATGCGGTAAAAATCGAGATCGATGCCGATAAGAAGCTGGCGTCGGCGCGCAACCATACGGCTACCCATCTTTTACAGGCGGCCTTGAAGCGGGTCGTTGGCGATCAGGTTAATCAGGCCGGGTCGCTGGTTACGCCAGAGCGCCTGCGTTTTGACTTCTCGAATTTTGAGCCGGTTTCACCGCAGCAGCTGGCGGATGTCGAGGAATTGGTCAATAAAATTATCCTGCGCGGGCAGGATGTTGATATTCGCCAGATGAAGCAGGAAGAGGCCCGAAAGCTTGGGGCGATGGCGCTCTTTGGCGAGAAATACGGCGACATTGTCCGCGTCGTCACGGTGCCGGGTTTCAGTATGGAATTTTGCGGCGGGTCGCACGTCGCTAACGTTGCTCAGATCGGTATGTTCAAGATTGTCAGCGAGACAGGAGTCGCCGCTGGAGTTCGTCGTATTGAAGCAATCACGGGCGGTGCAGCGCTGGCTTATGCGAATAAGCGTTTTCAAATCTTGGACGAAGCGGCGGCACTGCTTAAATGCCAGGCGGAGGATATACCGCCGCACCTCACGGCGCTCCTTGACGAAGCGAAGGAAATGCACCGGAAGCTGGATACCGTTCGTAAAATGCAGGAGAAGGCGGACGCGCAAAAACTCCTCATGGCAGTGCAGACGTATGGCGACGTCCAAGTGGTCATCGGTAAAGCGAATGTGGAGAGTATGGACGAGCTGCGCGAGATGGCGGATATGACCTGTGCCAAGTTAGAAAACGGCGTGGTTATTCTGGGCGCGGTCATGGACGGCAAGGTTAACTTCGTCGTCAAGGCGGATAAAAGTGCGGTCGAGCGCGGTATTCACGCCGGAAAAATCATCAAGGAGATGGCTCCTATCGTCGGTGGCGGCGGCGGCGGCCGCCCGGAAATGGCGCAGGCCGGTGGACGTCTGCCGGAAAATATTCCGCAGGCGATCGAAAAGGCGCGGGAACTCGTTCAAAAGCAACTGAAGTAACTGGCTTGCGGGAAAAGACGCGCCGTTCTAGGGAACGCGCGTCTTTTGCGTATTTAATTGTTTTGTAATGAGGTGAGTTTTTGGAAACAGATATCAGCAAAAGGGCGGGCTTCTTTTTGAAATACGGGTTTGTCAGCTTGCTGGCACTCGCCTTTTTGGGCGCGGGCGCAGTCTGGTACTACCAGCGTACTCACGCAGTGCTGACGGTCACGGAAGCGCAAATCGCGGGTCGAGCCGTAGGGGTTCGGACGCTGGCCTCAGGCACGGTAACCGAGCTTTTGGCGGAAGACGGCGAGGCGGTCAAAGCGGGACAGGTTATCGCCCGCATCCAAGTGCGAGTATCTCCAGAACAGATTACTCAGCTGGAACAGAATCTGGCGCTCACCGAACGTAATCTCAATGAATTGCGCGCGGGTGTTACCGTTTCTCAGTCGGTTTACAGCGGTGGAGCGTCTACGGCGGCTGTCGAGCAGGCTGCCGAACGGCTGGCGAAGTTGGAAAATCTTTACGCGATAGGCGCCGTGAGCGCGCGGGAACGCGACGAAGCGGCGGCAGATTACGAGGCGGCGAAAGCCGCCGCACAGGGCAGTGTGTCTTATGAACGTGTTACGCAGGCGGCCAGCCCGCAGGCTGTCTCCGAAGCGGAGCGGCAGGTTCGGCAGGCTGAAGCGGCGCTCGCGATGGCACGGCAGGAAGCTGCGGCGACCGAAGTGATGGCTCCCGTCAGCGGCACAGTCTACCGGACGGAAGTCGCGCCGGAAAGCGAGGTCAAAGCGGGGCAGACCATCGTCTATATCGGCGACAACGCTAATATTTGGCTGGAAGCGTATATCGCTCCGGAGCGTCGCAGCGAGCTGCGATTGGGACAGTACGCTTCTTTTCGCGTAGAAGGGCGCGAGCTTTCCGGCAGTGTTGTCGACATTGAGGAGCCGACAGAAAAAGAGGAATCTTCCGCTGCGGTTCATACCGAGGGCAGTCGTCCGGACGATCCTCACGCCGGAAAGCTTATCGTCCGCATTTCTTTGCCAACGGAACGTGATTTTATTCTTCATCCCGGCGCTCGAGCCGCCGTTAAAATATCGCTCCGTTAAAAAATACTGCCCGGCAATAGACTGCCGGGCAGTATTTTTGTGTTCTAATTCATTTAATTGTCGGGGTTACATAAATTGAGAATATTATAATCCTTCTTCGCTGAGCACGTCGTCTAACCGATTGAGCAGATGATCGACATCAGCGGCGGTGATAATAAGAGGCGGCTGGAAAGCCATGACGTTTCGAGCAATGCCGTTTTTGCCAACGAGGATGCCGCGGTCTTTTAGCTTTTCAAGGACAATATCCAGCTCGGCGGCGGCCGGGGTCTTATCGTGGTGGACAAATTCCGCGCCGCGCATGAGACCGTGACCGCGAATATTGCCGATAACAGGATGGCGCTGTTTTAGCTCCTTTAGTCCGGCAAGCAGCTGTTCACCGCGCGC
>CAJPUA010000077.1 GCA_905373705.1 uncultured Schwartzia sp.
GCTCATCGATTTCCGGGTAATCGGAAATCGCCGCCCCCATCAGCCCGATGCGTTTTTGATACGGCTGGGCTGCCAGAATCTCATCCTTCAGCACTTTTCGGGAACGAATCCGCGGGCGGCGAAAGCAATATCCGGCCATGCAAAAACGGCAATGACGGCCGCAGCCCCGCGCCGTTTCAATAAGATACAGATCGAACTCCGTATCCGGCGTAACGATGACGGTATGCGCGGGATATTCGTCGAGATTCTTCACCCATTGCCGGTCCACCTGTACCGGAGTTCCCTTTGCCGGTTGCAGCGCAGTTATCTCTCCCGTTTCTGCATATACGGGCGTATAAAGCGAAGGAACATAGACGCCGGGAATTCCCGCCAACCTCCGCAAAAGCTCCGGCCGCGAACATTTTTCGGCGATCGCCGCGTAAAAGGCGTCCATAAAGCGCTCGATCGTTTCCTCACCTTCGCCGATAATAAAAGCGTCGACAAAAAGCGCCAGCGGCTCGGGGTTAAACGTCGCGCACGGCCCGCCTGCAACGACGATCGGATCGTGCTCACCTCGTTCGGACGCGATAAACGGCACCCGACCCGCCGCCAAAATATCCAGCACATGAAAATAGTCCATCTCGAAAGAAACAATGAAACCGACCACGGAAAACTCGTTTAATGGTGTCTGTGTTTCTAAGCTGAGAAGCGGGGTGCGGGTGCGTTCATATTCAGCCATTTCCCTTTTTTCCGGCAAAAAAAAACGCTCGCAGGCGGTATCCCGTCGGCGATTCAAAATATCATATATGATGTGGAGTCCCAGATTTGACATGCCGACATGATAGGAATTGGGATAAACCAGAGCGAAGCGTGACCGGGCGCCGGGCGGGAAAACATAGTACCCCTTTTCCTTCTGCAATTTCCTGCGCAGATTCTCTTCCAGCTTCCAGGTCACGCAGCGCCTCCTTTCCCATGCCGCCGTTTAATCCCTGCCGCGTTTCTCCCGCAGCAGTTCCTCCAATTCCTCTTTAAACATGCTGATATCGGCAAACTTCCGATATACCGACGCGAAGCGAATGTAAGCAACTTCGTCAAAGCCTTTAAGCTTTTCCATAACCAGCTCGCCGATTGCCTTCGTCGTCACTTCCCGCTCCATCGTGTTGCGCATCTCCCGCTCAATTTCATCCGCCAGCAAAACGACGCGATCCGTCGGGATATCGCGCTTCTCACAGGAACGAAGCAGCCCCTTGAGGAGTTTATCACGGTCAAACGCGACCCGCCGTCCGTCGTTCTTGATGACCATGAGCGGCGTTTTCTCTACCACCTCATACGTCGTAAAACGGCGTCCGCAGGCGCCGCACTCCCGGCGCCTGCGAATGGAATTTCCATCATCGGCAGAACGTGAATCGATTACCCGGCTGTCTTCCTGCCGGCAAAAGGGACAACGCATTATGCTCACACCTTCGTTTTATCACTTATGTTTACGGACGCGGATTTCCTCCATTATTTAACGTCCTCGACTCTGTCCCGGGTAAAATGTTTCTCAACGACGTCACCGACTTTTCCCAGCTTGCCCAGATTGCGCCCGTTATAAACAATCTCCACGGCTCCGGCGTTGCCGACAGTCACCACGACCCGATCCGATCCCTTCCAGGAGAGTGTTTGAGCCGGTTCAGCCGTCCCTTCATAGACCACTTTGCCGTCGGCCAGAGCCTGCACCCAGCAGCGCCCCGTAAACCGCGCCGTAACGTCCACCTTTCCCGCCGCCGCTGACGCCGTGCCCACAGGAGCCGCCCCGCCGGTTCCCGGCAACGGCGATGTTCGATCAGACGCCGCTGGCGGTGCGGGCTCTTTCCCTTGCGAGGTACCGTTTCTCCCGGCCGGAGTCTCCTGACGTGAAGCGGGCGGAACGACAGGGTTTGGCTTTTCTTTCGGTGCGTTCTCCTCGCCGAAAAAATAATAGATACTGCCGATAAAAGCGATGACAACGACGCCTATGGTAACCAAAATATTCTGCGTTCGGTGCGATTTCTGCACTCGCTCCCGAAAATCCGATCCGGACGAAAACGGTTTATGCTCTTCCTCGACCGTTTTCTCGCCCGCCGTGACCGGCGTATTATCCGTGCCGTGTATCTCCTCGCGGTACTGCTGTACGAGCGCGTCGGCATCCAAATGGAGAAACTCCGCATAATTGCGGATAAAGCCCTTCACATACACTTCGCTGGGCAGCGCTTTTTGATTGCCTTTCTCGATAGACTCTATGTAAAGGGCGCGAATACTCGTCTCATTCTCAACGTCCTTTATCGTCAGACCCTGTTTCTCCCGTTCCGATTGTAGAATATTTCCTACCATATAAACAACCTCCTTGCCTCGTTGTAATGGTATCCTGCGCAGTGGTCAACCTGCGTTTTCTTATACTTACCCCAATGTACTACCCTTATTATAGGGAAAATTGCTGAATATGGCAAGATATACCGACAAATCCCCGCCATAAAACAGAAATTAAAACTAAAGTCTTGTACGTCCGTTTCATGTATAAAGTCAGTTTTCTTATGCAAGAAGTAGTTTTTCAAAAAACGATCGTCAGACATAAAACTTTATTCTCATTCGACGCCGGTAGAACCGAAACCGCCGCGGCGCTTTTCCCCCGCGCCGGCCTCATCGCCGTCGATCATCCGATACGCGTGAAAGATTCCCTGCGCAACCCGCATGCCGCGCGGCACGATGATTGGCTCGTCGCCATGATTATAGAGCGCCACCATAATATGCCCTTCATTAGCCTCGTTATTGTAATAATCGGCGTCGATAATTCCCTCGTCGTTGATACAGGAAACCATCTGACGAACGGAAAATCCGGAACGCACATGTATCCCTAAATATTCGTTCGCCGGCATATACGCCTTTAATCCTGTCGGCACTATGGTCACCCGATGCGGTGCTAAAACGGTCTCTTCCGCGGCCTCAATATCGTAGCCGGCGCTCGCCGCCGTTTTACGTCGCGGCAAATGAATATCCTGCCCGTGATAGGCACTCACTACCTCAAACCCTCGGTTTTTCATCCCTGTTCCCTCCCGTATACAGAAAGCCGCCGCCCGTATTAAGCGGCGGCGGTCTGTTATTCCGGCAATCTCATTCCTTACCGTTATCTTTCTTATCAAAATCAAATCCAGCCGTCAGCGGGCGTGCCGGTGTAACCGTTGAAATCGCATGTTTATACACCATCTGCTGCTTGCCCATCGCGTCAAGGATAACGGTGAAATTATCAAAGCCCCGGACGTTTCCTTTAAGCTGAAAGCCGTTCACCAGATGAATCGTGACCGGCACGTTCTCCTTTCGTACCTGATTCAGGAAACTATCCTGAAGATTGATGCTCTTTGCCGCCATAAGAACCTCTCCTTGCTTTTAATCTGAATTGATATATTATATTTTCGTCTTTCATTGCAAAAATCCTGCCATATCCCCAAAAACTTTCTCGCAAAGAAGATCCGATGACAGCTGATCAGCATCATACCAATGGATATAAGGCATTTTCCGATACCAGGTAAATTGCCGCTTGGCAAAATGGCGCGTAGCTTTCCGGATCTCATCAAGAGCTTCTTCTCTCCCTGTCTCCCCCGTGAGGAAAGCCGCTATCTCCTTATAGCCGATGCCCTTCATCGCGGGCGCGTCCCGGGAAACACCCGCCGCCAGCAATGCGCGTACCTCGTCTTCTAATCCATCTGCGACCATACGGTCGACGCGCTGATTGATCCTTTCATAAAGCCGCGCCCGTTCCCAACGGAGACCGACGACCCACGCATCGTATACCAGCCTATCTCCGCTGCCGCGCCTCGTGCGGGAAATCTTCTCTTCTCCCAGTTTCCAGACCTCCAAAGCCCGCGCGACCCGCCGAAAATCGTTTACATGGAGTCGGTCCGCCGCCGCCGGATCGATCTCCTCCAGCATCGCGTGAACATACGCCCGCCCCCGCTGCTGCGCCAGTGTCTCCAAATAACGGCGATAGTCCTTATCTTCCGGCGAGCGATTAAATTCGTAGCCTTCAAGCAGCGCTTTCACATAGAGACCCGTCCCCCCCGCCAAAATCGGTATCTTTCCCCGCTGATGGAGCGCCGCGATCTTTTCGCCGGCAAGACGTTGAAAATCATTGACGCTGAACGAATCTTCAGGGCTTAGAATATCGATCAACTCGTGGCGGACGCCGCCGCGCTCCTTTTCGTCGGGCTTTGCGGCGCCGATGTTAAAGCCGCGGTATACCAGCATGGAATCGCCCGAGATAATATCCGTCCCCAGCTTTCGCGCCAGACGGACGGCCAGCGCCGTCTTACCGGAAGCCGTCGGCCCCAAGACGACGATCAGCTTATCCCGCGCCGCCCCGGTCATTCGAGGATCATCGACTCGCCTGGTTTCACGATATGAACGACTGCTCGCGTCGAATCTTCCGTCAGCTCTTTATAGCGCCGCACATCCTGCGCAATCACCGGCCACGTATCGTAATGAATGGGAATGACATGGCGCGTATTCAGCCACTGCGCCGCCAACGCCGCGTCTTCCAGCCCCATCGTATAATTATCGCCGATGGGCAGCAAAGCGTAATCAAGCGCGTCCTTGCGGCCGATGAGCTTCATATCATGAAACAGCGCCGTATCCCCGGCAAAATAAACCGTTATCCCGCCCATCTGAATAACGAACCCGCAGGCGATACCGCCCGGGACCCCAGAGCTGTGTAATGCTAACGTCATGCGAACTTTGCCGAAGGGAAGCTTTACCGAGCCTCCCAAATTCATACCGTGCGACTTTACCCCCGGCGCAGTCTCCTCGCAGATCGCGTTGATTTCGGGAATCGCCACAATCGTCGCCCCCGTGCGTCTGGCGATAGCCGCCGTATCGCCCAAGTGATCGCCGTGTGCGTGCGATACCAAAATATAATCGCAGGACACATCCTCCGCCGCAATCGCCGCCTGCGGGTTACCCGTCAGGAACGGGTCGGCCAGCACCTTATATTTGCCGTCGTCCAAAAGGAAACAAGCATGTCCATAATAAGTATACTTCAGCATAAAAACGCCTCCTTCAAAAATGCTGTTTCTTTTATTATACCCTATATTCCCTTGGTAAATCCACTGCCGCGAGCGGAAACCATCATGTATACTTAATACTATCCGCCTTACGGGGGAAATAACCTGAAAAATCTCTGCCGGCGTTAGGAAGTTCGCCGAACCTGTGGTACAATATGAACACTTAACGAGCGCGACCAAAGGGAGCGAGAGTTTAGTGTGAATATGTGCCTAACCACTTAGCAAAGGCAAGCAAAGCGCCGCCTGCGTTTAGTGGTTATGGCGCAATATGAACACTTAACGAGCGCGACCAGAGGGAGCGAGAGTTTAGTGTGAATTGATTTAAAACAGCGAAAGGAGCGCTTGGAAATGGAGAAAGACGCCCGCCTGCAGTTACCGGAAATCGTCTTATCGTTCTCTCCGGAGCGAGCTGCGCCGGAAATATTGCTCGTCGCCGGCGGTCGTCCGCCGGACATTGGCTGGCTGCGTCGGGTAGCTTCGGGGCGCGTCCTTTGGTGCGCCGATCGCGGCGTCGACGTTTGCCGCGCCGGGGGTAAAGTCGCATGGCATGAA
>CAJPUA010000078.1 GCA_905373705.1 uncultured Schwartzia sp.
CGGCGTGGAGCTTGCCGAAATTCCCCTTCACCACATGGACCAGCCGCGCCTTCATAACCAGTTGATCCCCCGGCACAACCGGCTTTTTGAATTTGACATTCTCCATGCCGCCAAAGAGAGCGATCTTGCCCCGGTTTTCCTCCGGGTAGAGCATAGCGATCCCGCCGACCTGCGCCATCGCTTCTAAAATGAAAACGCCCGGCATAATGGGGTTTCCCGGGAAATGGCCGGGGAAAAACGGCTCGTTCAGCGTAACGTTTTTAATGCCGACACCCGACTCGAACGGGACCAGGTCAATAATCCGATCGACCAGCAGCATAGGAGGACGGTGCGGCAGGATCTTCTTGATCTCGTTGACATCCAAAATCATGGGGTTCCACTCCTTCAAATAAGTTATACCTAGTTATTATAACACGCTTCCTTTTTACGCAAAAGACGGGCCCTTTCTTTTACGGTTTCACATACGCCTCGTATATCTGCCGTGCCAGTGCCGTGTTTATCGCATGGGCGGATTTGACTGCTAAAATGTGACCGCGGACTACGCCGGCCAGGCGCAGGTCGCCGATAACGTCGAGGATTTTATGCCGCACCAGCTCGTCGGGATAGCGCAGGGTATTGAGCCATTTCTCATCGTTATAGACAATGACGTTTTCCAGCGTGCCGCCGAGGCCGAGCCCCATTTTGCGCAGGGCGTCAATTTCCTTTTCATAGGCGATGGTACGGGCGGGCGCGATCTCCTGACGATAGGCGTCCCCTTCCATGATGACGTCGGCGTACTGCGTTCCTACTAAGGGGTGCGGATTGAGCGAAGTGAAAGTCACCCGCAGGCCGTCGTAGGGGACCGCCATGATAAAGCGATCGCCGTCGTCGACGCGAAAGACCCGGTCAATGACGATCTCCCGCCGCGCTGTATCCTGCTCCTTTCGCCCGGCCTCATCTAAAAGATTAAGAAACACCAACGCGCTGCCGTCTCCGACCGGCGGTTCCTCGGCATCCAGCTCGATCTCACAGTTATCGATTCCCGCGGCGCAAAACGCCGACATCAGGTGCTCGATCGTGAAAAAGCGCGCCCCATTCTCTTCAATCGTCGTAGCGCGCACGGTAGCCGTCACGTTCGCCGCCGTCGCCCGCACCTGCGGGCGGCCGCTCTTGTCCGCCCGCACGAAAACGATGCCGCTATCCGGCGGAGCGGGACGAAGCGTCATATGAACCTCTCGTCCCGAGTGGAGTCCCACGCCCGCGTAGGCGATCGCCTTTCCCAGCGTACCCTGCTTTTCCATAGAACACCTCCTGTATTGCTCTATTGTAACAAAACCGTCCGTCTCTCGGCAAGCGGTTATCCTTCTTCACGGAGCGATTTCCAGCGATCATGCAGCCAAAACCATTCTTCGGGATATTGCCGGATATGATGCTCCAGCACCCGTCCCACTTCTTCCATCGCTTTTAGAATGTCCGCCGCCTTGTCTTTCGTTCGTGCCACAAAAATCGGCGGATGAAGGATAATACGATGACGCCCGTCCGGCAGGCGATGAATATACCCGGGAAGAAGGGGCGCGTTTTTATACCGCGCCAGCACCGCCGGCCCCTGCACAAAATTTGTCGGCCGCCCGAACCACTCAACGACGATTCCCTCTCTCCGACCGACATCCTGATCCATCAAGAGGCCGATCGCCCAGCCTTCCTTTAGCTTATCGAACATCTCCCGCACATTATCCTTGTAAGTGATATGCATACCGACGGAGCGGCGATATTCATTAATGAAACGATCGAATCCCGCTTCTTTCTGTCGCATGGCTACGCCGACGATAGGAAAGCCCGCCGCCGAGAGAGCGCCCCCCATAAGCTCCCAGTTTCCACTATGAGCCGTCGCGATTACCGCGCCTCGGCCCAGAGCCAGCCCCTCGCGCAGGTATTTTCCCCCTTCGATTTCCACCAGATCTAAAAACCGCGCCTTGAGAACGGGAAATCGCATAACCTCAAACAGCATAGGGCCGAACCGGATCCAGCTGTCGCGAACGATCTGCCGTGCGCGCCGCTCATCCACGCCAAGACAGACTCGCGCGTTATTCACCGCCATCTCACGGCGGCGACTCGGCACCAAATACCATGTCAAGGCGCTTAAAAAAATCCCCAGCCGTTCGCAAAAACACCCCGGCAAAAGACAGCAAAGCCAGCTCACGAACCTGGCGAAACAATAGGCCATGCGCTTTCCCCTCCTTTGCTTTTCCTTACGCGGCTTTGGTTACGGATCCGGTGAAAAGGCTCCCCCACCGGGGAGCCTTTAATTTTCCTTCGCTTCGTATCCGACGACTTTTTTCTCCAGCTCGCGAAGTCGTTTTATAAGCTCCGGAAGCTTTTTGAGCGCCGCCTGTGTGCGCAGCCATTCCTGGTGCGGCTGTGTCGGAAATCCGGCGCAGAAAACGCCTTCCGGCATGTCGTTGGTGATCCCGCTGCGCGCCGCGTAGACCGAATTGCCGCCGATATGAATGTGCCCCACCGTCCCGGTCTGCCCGCCGAAAGTCACGTTATCGCCTACGATCGTCGACCCGGAGATTCCCGTCTGAGCGACGATGAGATTGTTCGCCCCGATCCGGCAGTTATGTCCGATATGGACCAGGTTATCCACCTTTGTTCCGCGACCAATAACGGTAGATCCGGTTGTCGCCCTGTCGATCCCCACATGCGCGCCGATTTCGACGTCGTCCTCTAAGACGACGTTTCCTACCTGCGGCACCTTTGTATGGATATGCTCTTTCGACGTCGTAAAGCCGAAACCGTCCGCGCCGATGACCGCCGAGCTGTGAATCACGCACCGCCGCCCCAGCCGGCAGCGCTCGCGCACCGTAACGCTGGAATAGAGGACGCTCTCCGCGCCAATTTCGGCATACTGTCCCACGTAAGTATGCGGATAGAGAATCACGCCGTCGCCGATTACCGCGTGGGCGTCAACAACGGCGAACGGCATGACGGTCACGCCCACGCCGAGCTGAACACCAGCCCCGATATAAGCGAGATCGCTGATCCCCAGAGGGAAGTCCAAGGGCGGCGTAAACGCTTCCAAAAGGCAGGCGAAAGCGGCCCTCGGCTCCTTTACATAGACGGCAGGCTTAGGAAACACGCCCGCCGTATCCGGCAAAATGACCGCTCCCGCGGCGCATTTTCCCGCCTCTTTCAAATGCGGTTCCACGGCAAAGGTAATGTCCGACGCCCGAGCGTCCTCAATATTCGTCGCCCCGCGGATCTCGATAGCGGCGTCGCCCGCCAAACGCCCGCCGACAAGAGCGGCGATCTCACCCAATGTTTTCGTCATGCCGCCCGCCTCATTTCAGTTTCTGGATAAGATCGTCGGTAATGTCAGTCCCCCCCAGAACGACCGTCTTTTCCAGGCTGCTATTCTGGAGTATCGCGTCCAGCTTTTTTTCTTTGGCGATTTCATCGAGAGCCACATCGACCTTCTGCCGAATCTGCATCTGGTATTGCTGACTCGCCGCCTGCATTTTTGCCATCTGTTCCTGCTGCGCCCGCGCCATTTCCTCCGACGAAAGATTCCCCGCGTTCGCCTGGAGAGCCAGAAACTCTTTTTGCAGGGCCGCAATCTTCGCGTTAGCTTCCTCCTCGACGGCCTTGATCTGCGTCGCTTCCTGATCGATGCGCTCCGCGTTGAAATAGCCGATATTCGCCTGCTTGTCGCCCAGACAGCCGCCGCTTAAGAGCGCCGCCGTCAGCAGCATAACGCCTGCCAGCGTCTTTTTCCTGCTTGTCATGTTATCTGCCTCTTTCTGTTGTTATCTCTGCCGCCAGCCGGTTTTGCCAGCGTTTTCCATAGTCAGCGCGCTTTCAGTTCGTCGGCCAGCTCTTCCGTCAGGTCAATGGCCCCGGTCCCGATCACAGCCGCGTCCGCAGGCGGCCACGCGCCGATGTGCGTCATCAGCCCGGCAGGAAGCGCCTCGATATTCTTCGCCGGACGAGCAAAAATAACGGACAATCGGTGGAGAACCGCCAGCTTAGCGGCCTTCCCCGCCACGTCCTTCATCATATACTCTTCCATCGCCGCGATCTCCTGTCCCTTTGCCCGAAGCGCCGCCTCCTTCTCCACGATCCGTTGTCGTCTTTCCGTCATATCCAGAAGATTCTTCCGTATCGCTTCCGAATTGCGTGACTGCGCCTCGGCCTTTTGGCGAAGCTCCTCCGCCAAAAGCTGTTCCCGAGACGACGCAGATTCCTGCGAGAGTTCCAGCCCCCACGCGGCAGCCAGGGACTCCCGGTATGCCTGTATCTCAGCCTCAAACTTTTGCCACAAAAGGAACTGTTTTTCCCCGCGCTCCGCTTGCAGCGCCTGCAAACGCTCGGTCAAAAGGCGCACCGCCTCGTCGGAGAGGCGCATACTGTCACGGTTATCGAGCTTGAGGCGAATATTAAATATCTCATTGAGATATTGCCCGTTTATCTCGTCGCGCGCCGCTTCATAGGCTGGTTTTTGTTCTTCCCGACGCGTCTTCTCCGCCGCCTCTAACCGCTCCATTAAGGCTTGCCGGGCCTGAACGTCTTTTTGATGCTGCTTTTGCCGCGCTGCGTCTTGAAACAGCTTATCTGAAAGGCGCGGCACAGCAAGTTCCAAGAGCATCCGACGCTCCGCCAAAAGATCGTCTTCGAGCCGGCGGCGTTCCTCCCGCGCCGCCGCCAGTGCCGCGTACGCGGGGTGGGCTTCCATCGCCGCCGAGACATCCACAATTCCCACGCCCGAAGGACTCGCGGACGATGGCGTGGGAACAGACCCTTCCCGCGGCCATAGCAAAAAGGCCGCCAGGCA
This sequence comes from uncultured Schwartzia sp., assembly GCA_905373705.1. GTDB lineage: Bacteria > Bacillota > Negativicutes > Selenomonadales > Selenomonadaceae > CAJPQU01. The sequence continues at coordinate 4,811 of CAJPUA010000078.1, forward strand.
AAGAAGCGCCGCGCCGCCGCCATACAGCCACCAGCGCTGCGGTTTTCCTTTTCCGCCTGCTTCCGCCATGGAAAGACCCTCCTAGAAAAGTACCGAGCGCACGCAAATGGCTCGGTACAGATAGCGCATATTCAAATCAAAAGACCTTATTTCGCCAGTTTGCGAATGACGTCCTGTGTAATGTCCTGCCCGCCGTACACGACCGCGTTGGAGTCAAGAACCACGGACAGCCCTTTGGCTTCCGCCACTGCTTTGACCTGCTCCTCGATCTTCTTCTGGATCGGCTCGATAAGGTCCTGCTGCTTCTGCTGCAAGCGGGACTGCGTTTGCTGATAGTAGTCCTGTTTCTCCTGATCGCTCATCCCCGCGGACTTTTCCTCAAAATCCTTCTTCGCGTCCTCGACGGCCTGCTGCATTTGGTCGTTCGCCGCCTGCAAATCTGGTGACTGCGCCATCGCCTGCCGGTAATCGATCTTACCCACGGCGGAGGAAGCCGCCGACGCGACGCCGCTCGAACCCATCTGCGATACACCAATGGCGACGCAGCTGCCGATAAATACGACTGCGATAAGGATGCTAAAGATCTTAACGTGTTTCTTTTCCAGTTTAATCATGTCATTTCTCCTTTTTCTTTCGCAAAGTTGCCGTCCCGGCGCACCGGAACAAGGTATATTATAGCAAACTCCCCGTCGTTATTCAAGGGGCTGGCACTCAGTTCCTTTTGCCCGGTCTTTATTTAGTAAACCGTGTCCCCGAATCAAGCCTTGGACTGGATAGCAA
>CAJPUA010000079.1 GCA_905373705.1 uncultured Schwartzia sp.
GCGGATGCCGGTGACGTTTAGGTGTATGACCGTCGGCGTTCTGGCGATCGCCGGAGTGCCGCCCCTGGCGGGTTTTTTCTCTAAGGACGCCATCCTCGCTGCGGCGGCTGAGGTCAGTATGCCGCTGTATTTGCTCGCGGTGCTTACCGCGTTTATGACCGCGTTTTATATGGCGCGTCTCCTGTTCGTGGCGTTTTTCGGCGAGCTCCGCCCGGACTGCCCGGCACAGGAAACGAACGGTTGGATGCGCTGGCCGCTCATCGTACTGGCGCTGCTCTCCGTCGGGAGCGGTCTGTGGGGACATTTCGCGGGCTTTGGCGAATGGGTTCGCTTTGGCCCTGCGGCGGAGGAAGGGATTGACTGGATGATTGCCGGGACCTCGACATTACTGACCTTTCTTGCCTTTGGCCTGGCGTATGAAATATACGTTGCGAAGCGGTTTTCCGCTTATGAGATCAGCCAACGGCTGGGGATTTTCTACACGCTAAGCTATAATAAATATTATATCGACGAGATTTACACGCTTATCCGCGAAACCTTTGTGGATAAACTGGGAGAGATCCTTTACTGGATCGACCTTCATATTGTCGATGGCGTAGTCAATGGTTTAGCCCGGGGCGTCCGCATCGTCAGCGAGATTCTGGCGTTGGTGCAAAACGGGCAGGTGCAGCGCTATGTGGCGGTATTTTACTGCGGTGTTATCGTGTTGGCGGCTTACGGTCTCTTCTATGCTTTTCGCGTACTGTTGATGGTGGGAGGTGCATTCTGATGGGCTTCCCGATCCTTTCTACAGTGTTGCTGGTCCCTTTAGCAGCGGCGCTCCTGTTGTGTTTTTTGCCGCGTGAAGCACGGGACATGATACGGCGGACGGCGGCGTTAGCGATGCTGCTGGCGTTTGGCCTGACACTTTATGCGTATATTTCTTACGATACCGCTCTCGGCGGTATGCAGTTTACAGAGGAAATACCGTGGATAACGGATCTTGGCGTTTCTTATGCGCTGGGCGTTGACGGCATTTCTCTCCCGATGCTTTTGCTGACGGACGTCATCGGTCTGGCATCGGTATTCAGCTCGTGGCGTATTGAGCACCGGACGAAGGAGTTCTTTGTTCTTCTTCTGGTGTTAATCTCTGGTGTGACAGGGACCTTCATCGCCCGAGATTTGTTCATCTTTTTACTGTGTTATGAGGTCGTGGTCATTCCCATCTACATTATGGTGCTCATCTGGGGATCGACGAAACGGGTTGCGAAAGAGTATGCCGGCATGAAGCTGACGATATTCCTTTTGATGGGATCGGCCTTTATGCTGGTCGGCGTGGTGGCGCTTTACCTTACGGCGTATCCGGCGGGCGAGCGCACCTTTGATATTGCGGCACTGGTGCGGGCGAGCCAGATGGGAAGCTTTAGCGCGGAGTTTCAGATTTTTGCCTTTTTGCTCCTGCTCCTGGGTTTTGGCTCCTTACTTTCGATGTTTCCTTTCCATAGTTGGTCCCCGGATGGCTATGCCGGGGCGCCGACGGCAGTATCCATGATTCATGCAGGCGTGCTGAAAAAGATCGGCGGTTACGGACTTATCCGCCTGGGACTTGTCGTTTTACCGCTGGGAGCAAAATTCTGGGCGCCGTTAATTGCCGGGCTCGCTATGATCAATGTTCTCTATGCAGCATACATCGCTTTGGTTCAAAAGGATCTCAAGTACATCATCGGTTATTCGTCTGTTTCACACATGGGCTATGTCCTGCTGGGCTTCGCGGCGCTCAACGTGGTGAGCGTTACCGGTGCGGTTGCGAATATGGTGGCGCATGGTATCATGGCGTCGCTGTTCTTCTCGCAGATCGGCTATATTTACGAGCGAACGCATCTCAGGAGTATTCCTGAGCTCGCCGGGCTGGCGCATCATTTGCCCCGGCTGACCGTTGGCTTTATGCTGGCAGGGTTGGCGTCCGTCGGTCTGCCGGGACTTATCGAGTTTGTGCCGGAGTTTACGATCTTCGTAGGGACGCTTGACGTTTATCCTGTATTTGCTGTTTTGGCAATCGCGGGGATCGTTTTCACGGCGCTTTATATTCTCCGGATGTTGGCTAAGGTGTTGTTCGGGCCGCGCTCGGAGCGCTTCGTAGGCGTTCCTGACGAGCGGGGCGTCGATCTCGTGCCGCTCATCCTGCTGGGTGTGTTTTTGGTGGGGTTTGGCATTTTCCCCGAGCTTTTGATGGGGGTTATTCGTTCCGGCGTAACGCCGCTTGAGCCGCTTTTGAAAGGATTAGCCGCGGTGCCGACAATGCTGGGAGGTGGGTTCTGATGGATTTCTGGGCAATCAGTACGGAGATCGAGATCCTCGTCCTCATGCTGATCACAATTCTGATGGATCTCGTTTTGCCGAAGGCGGATTGCCGCCGCAGCGTGGGCTATATCACGGCAGCGGGGCTGGCGGCGATCCTCTTCGCCGCGATTGGTCGCTATCACGCGGGCGTGAGCCCGACGTTTTTTGCCGGACTGTTTTTAGTGGATAATTACGCCCTGTTTTTTAAGCAGATGTTTATTATAGCGATTATTTTCGCGGTGCTGTTCTCTCTCGACTACGTGGAAAAGTGCCTGCGGTATCGCGGCGAATACTATACGCTGCTCTTGTCGGCGCTTCTGGGCATGTGCGTGCTGGCGTCGGCGAACGATTTCCTGACGGCTTTCATCGGACTGGAACTGATGACGGTATCCTTCTATATTCTTGTCGGGTTGCGGATGGATTCCGCGGCCTCCAGCGAGGCGGCAGTCAAATATCTGGTCGTCGGGGCGGGATCGACCGCCGTGCTCTTGTATGGGATCAGTCTTGTTTACGGCGCGGGAGAGAGTTTGCGCTTCGAGGAAGTTTGCCAAAATATCCATCTTTTTTACGCGGCAGGGCTAGTTGGGGCGATCCTGGTGATGATCGGATTTTTCTTCAAATTATCCGTTATTCCTTTCCACATGTGGGCGCCGGACGTTTACCAGGGCGCGCCGACGCCGGTCACAGCGCTCTTGGCAATGGCGTCCAAGGCGGCGGGAGTCGCCGTTTTTATGCGGGTTATTTACACGGCGTTTGTTTTCATCGGTCAATACTGGCTGCCGCTGCTCTCCGGGTTTGCAGCGCTTTCGATGATCGGCGGCAATATCATGGCGATGCGCCAGACGGATATTAAGCGTATGCTCGCTTATTCATCCATCGCCCAGGCGGGCTATATGGTGGCGGGTATGGCGGCGGCGGATTATGCGGGCATGAAAGCGGTCATGTTCTACGCGATGCTCTATGTTTTCGCGAATGTCGGCGCGTTTGCCGTGCTTTCCGTCGTCGATACCGAACGGGGCGGAACGACACACCGCCATATTACCGGGCTGGCACAGGCCGCGCCCCTTTTGGCAGCGGTTATGACCGTATCGCTCCTCTCTATGGCGGGAATCCCGCCGACAGCGGGATTTGCCGGGAAAATCTACATTTTTACGGCGGCGGTAGAGCAAGGATATCTGTGGCTGGCCTTTGTCGGTTTTATCATGTCGATGATTTCTGTCTACTATTATCTGCTCGTCGCCAAAGCCATGTACCGCGATCTTGCGGCGGAGGAAGAAGGCTATGCCGCTCCCGTGCGCGTTCCCACGGCGGTTCGGCTGACCGTCCTCGTTTCCCTCGTCATGACGCTGGGCATCGGTATTTGTCCCGAATTTTTAGCCAACATCACGAATATTGTTGCGCAGACGTTTATGCGGTAATCGCGGTGTCTTTGTCACCGGAGACTGCTGAGGAAAGGGTGCTCCACGGGGATGACCGTGAGGTAGACGTCTTCGCCGTGGCACGTGATACGCTTTACGGATGATGTAAAACAGGCAAAAAGTCCTGTTGCAGAATGAAAAAAAGATGATAGAATGCAGTTATAAGTGATTTTTAATATTAATGATTCATTTTTTGCATAATCGATGAGGTCGAGACACTGACGGCGATTCGGGGCAGGATTCGCTGGGAGGATCTCGGCGCGTCGCTTGTTTAGTGTTTTGGCTCAGGGGAAGGGCACCGCGACAATTTTATAGCTGAGAAACGGCCGTGTTATCGGCTTAGAGTGGGGAATCCGGTGAAAAGCCGGAGCTGTCCCGCAACTGTATGGGGAGTTTTGCCATTGCGTTTCTGTCACAGAGAAATGGCAAAACGGTGAACTGAGCCAGGGTGCCACTTGTTTTCTCGTCCATTTAACTAACTTGCGAGGCATGGGTTAGATGCGTAGAAGAGTCGAGAAGCGAGAATCGCTTCCGGTTCGTGGGATAGTTTTCTGCGTATTTATCATCTTGCCTCGCTTTTTCAGGGCATGTTTTGTCAGGCGCTGTCGCGAGTTGTCGTTATTCGAAAATAGAGGCAGATAGGGTTACTTTCATGTGGAGGGAAAATAATGGGAATTTTTTCGGTCGCCGTGGATTATTTCCAAAGGGGCGGCATCTGGATGTGGCCGCTGCTGCTTTCATCGTTTGCGGCGGTCGTGATCGGGGTTGAGCGGTACCTGTACTATCGGGCGAATTTTTCCAGCACAGCGTTTGTCAGGCGATTTTGTGCGCTTCTCTGCACAAGAGAGTTTGACGAGGCGCGCGTTTGCGCCGAGGAAGGCCGCGGCGTTGCGGCGAAGCTGGTACAGGACATTTTGGCGGTAAAAGGCGCCAGGGGAAAAGCGAGGGAAGCAATCGTTTACGCGAAGGCAGATCGCGCCATTGACGGTCTGGAGCAGCACCTTGATTATTTAAGTGTCATCATTGGGCTTGCCCCTATGCTGGGGCTTCTGGGGACAATTACCGGCATGATTGGCTCCTTTAACGCGTTGAACGAGCGGCTGCAAAATCCGTTGGCGGTCACTGCCGGAATTGGAGAAGCGTTGATTACGACAGTTTTTGGGCTTTCGATCGCGATTTTCGGCATGTGTATTCACGCTTATCTCTCTGCCAAAGTGAAGACGGCGTCGCTGGATCTCTACGAGGTGGCCGAGGCTTTGGTCAGTGAGTGGGAAGAGAACGAGGATTTGGAGAAAGACATATAAAGTTCTTTTTCGAGGGAACGCATTTTCCCGTCTGAAATAAAACGCGGCGAATGTTTTTACCGTATGAGAGATCACCGGAAAAATGCGGCGAATGAGAAACCTGGGCAAGGGAGGGGAAAACGATGCGGCGACGACCGCGAAAGATAAAGCAACCGCCTTCGCTTATGCTGAGTCCGATGATTGACATGATTTTTCTTTTGCTCGTCTTTTTTATCGTCAGCACGATGTATATGAGCGAGGTCAAGACCATTTCCTTGGCGCTTCCCATGGCGAAATATTCTGAAACGCTCAAGAAGAGTAATTTTACGGTGAGCCTGAAAAAAGACGGAACGCTTTACTTGGAGGATGCACCGATTGAGTTAGCGCCGCTTCTTGACCGAGTGAAGGAAGAAGCGAAAAGCAACACGGCTTTTTCCGTAACGATTCGTGCCGATGAAGAAGCAAGTTATAAACGCGTGATCGCCCTTATTGACGCTTTGAAAGGGGCGGGCGTAACGAACTTGGGGCTGGCGACGGATCCGGAGGGTTCCCGATGACGGCGAAAACG
>CAJPUA010000080.1 GCA_905373705.1 uncultured Schwartzia sp.
TCTGCCCTCTGACAAAACAGCGACTCGGTTTTATCCGTCGATTTCTTTTCGCACGCGCACAAACGTCCCCTTCAACAGCCATGTTTGAGGTTGCGTGATCTTTATTTCCTCCAGATCCCCGGGGCGTTCGCTTCCTTGCCGCGCCCAGAGAACGATCTTATTCGTTCGCGTCCTGCCTGTCCAAACACCTTTGTTGTTCGCGCTGGGGCCTTCGACCATGACTTCCACGGTATGACCGCGATATTTTTCATTAATTTCCCGGCTGATCTCGTCCTGCACCGCCATCAAGCGACGGAGACGCTCCTTTTTCACGGCGGACGGTACCTGATTCGCCATATTAGCCGCCGGAGTTCCAGAGCGGGTCGAATAAAGGAAAGTATAGGCGGCGTCGTAGCGAATCTCCCGTACGAAATCCAGCAGTTCAGAGAAATCTTCTTCCGTCTCGCCGGGGAAGCCGACGATCAGATCCGTCGTCAGACTGGCGCCGGGAACGGTTTCTCGAATGTCGCGCACTAACTCACGGTACCGCGCGAGGGAATAGCCCCGGTTCATCGCTTTTAAGATCTTGTCACTGCCATACTGCACGGGAACATGAAAGTGCTCGCAGATATGGCGGCTGTCACGTACCGTTTCAATCAGCTTATGACTGAGATCCTTGGGGTGAGAGGTCATGTAACGGATCCGCGCGATCCCTTCAATCCCCTCGGCCATTTTGAGTAAATCGGGAAAGTCCGCCTGTTGATGATCCTTCCCGTAAGAATTGACATTCTGGCCCAGAAGCGTAATCTCTCGAAATCCTTCAGCCGTGGCTTGCCGTATTTCGTTTATAATATCCTCCGGGCGGCGGCTTCGCTCCCGCCCGCGAACGTAAGGAACGATGCAGTAAGTACAGAAGTTATCACAGCCGAACATGATGGGGATCCAAGCGGAGAGCCTTCCTTCACGGACCACCGGCAGCCCTTCCGGCATCTGCGCCTCTGTCCAGTCTATGTCAACAACGTGGCGGGCGCGTTTCGCTTCCAATTCCATAATAGCGGGGATGAGCTGGTTAAATTTATTCGTTCCCAGAACGAAATCAATGTGCGGCGCTCGCTTGATCAGCCGCTCTCCTTCTTTTTGCGCCATACAACCAGCGATGCCAAAAATCAACCCGGCTTTTTTCTTTTTCAGGTGCTTAATCTCCCCGATTTTCCCGTATACCTTGTCCTCTGCCGATTCGCGCACGCAGCAGGTATTGAGAAGGATGAGGTCGGCTTCCTCCATCGCCGTTGTTTTTTCGTAGCCGATCGTCCGCAGAAGCCCTTCCATCCGCTCCGCGTCAGACAGGTTCATCTGGCAGCCGTAGACGCCCATATACATTTTTTTCGTCTGCCCGGCTTTATTTTTTATCATCCGTTATTTCCCTCGTTTTCCTTGAAAAGGCGCCCTTTACGTTTTCAGCTCGCCTTCGCCGTCGAAAAAGCATGACTGCCCAATAAATTCCCGCAGAATTGAGTTATTGGGAATGATCTCTTCATCGTCAATGGAGTCAAAATAGGTCAGAAACGTCAAAAGCTCCTGTGCCGGAGCGTATTCCGGCTCCGCCGCGCTGACGTCCTCCAACAGCGGGATAGCATGCTTTTTCAAAACGGCCAGCTCGTAAATCAAAGCGGAATTGAATACGGCGTCGGCATCCTCCTGAAAGGGGAAAATATTCTGTTCTTCCCCCTGACGCACGACGGGCCAGATCCGAAGGGTCCGCAAAGCGTGCGCCGCGCGGTATTTAAAATCGCGTACCAAGCGGCGCAACAGACGGGCGTCGGTCGTATGGATACGATTGTGCAAATCCATATTGAGCTGCGTCAGCGCGCTGACATAGATCTTGAATTTTTGGCGTCGGGGAAGGGACGCGGTCAGTTTCTCGTTCAGGCCGTGAATCCCCTCCAGAATAACCGGCTGCGTCGGCGTTATGCTCACCGGGCCAATGACGTCAAGTTCCTGCCGCCCGCTCACAAAATCGTAATGCGGCAACATGATTTCGCGCCCCGCCAAAAGATCCAGCAAATGACGATTAAAGAGCGGCAGATCAAGGGCGTTAAGCGCTTCGTAATTGTATTTTCCATCGGGAGTCAGCGGCGTCTTGTCACGATCGACAAAATAATTATCCAGCGAAATAGAGAGCGGATCCAGCCCGTTGACCCGGAGCTGTACCTTAAGACGCTGGGCGAAAGAGGTCTTTCCCGATGCGGACGGCCCGGCAATGAGAATTACGCGGCGCTCGCGGATACTTTCTTTAATTTCGTCGGCGATCTCAGCGATCTTTTTTTCGTGCAGCGCTTCCGAAACGCGCACGATGTCTCCCGCCTTTCCTTGCCGGATGTAGCGATTCAGATCGGGGAGATAATCACAGCGCAGGATCGCCGCCCACTGTTTCGACTCGTTAAGAATCTGGTGGAATTTCGGCTGATCGACCCGCTCGGGAATCTTTCCCTTTTCCACCGTCCGCAAGAGGACGCCCGCGTCACAGCGATCAAGCGCGAACTCTCCCAAGGCGCCGGTTGAATCCAAAAGGGCGCTGTAAAGATAATCATACGCCGCGCCGCAGTAGTAAATGCTTACGGTCGCCTGCGGAATAGCCGCGATAAGATTCGCTTTCGCGATCTGACGCGACTGCTTAAAAAGCGTCACCGCTTCTTCCCTGGGAAGGTGCTTCTTCACGATGGGACGATTTTCCTTAATGATTGCCCGCATCTTTTTTTCAATCGCGGCGACAATTTCCTCGGTAATCGCGGCTATACCGCTGATGTCGCAGTAAAGCCCCTTATTCGCCGTGAAGCGCACGATGACCTCCGCTTCCGGATAAAGCTCTTGAACCGCCGTGACTAAGAGAAACACGACCGACTGTCGGTAAATTCGCTCCCCAGACGTACTATCCAAGTACACCCAATCCAGACGGCGGTAATTCCCTACCGGCGTCTGAAGATCCGTTTCCAAGCCGTCGAGCAGAGCGGCGACGATGAGCCGCTTCGACTGCGGCTGAAATTCATCCCGGATCTCCTGCAGCGACCGCTCCGGCGGATATGACGCGTGCTTTTGTCGTTTGATCATAAAACATCCTTTCCGGCGGAATAAGTTCTTGTCGCCTTATACGCAAAATAAGCGGACGCGTCAATCGTCCGCTCCGTTTCTCCTGTTATGCCGCCAAACCCTTCATCACTTTCGCCGCGTCAAAAGATCCACAAAACGATCTGATAAACGATCGCGCCCATCAGCGCGGTGCAGGGGATCGTCAAAAGCCAAGCGACCAGCATCTGCTGAGCGACGCCCCATCGCACCGCCCGAATACGCTTCGCCATGCCGACGCCCATGATCGATCCGGAAACCACATGCGTGGTGCTGACCGGTAAATGTAAGAGAGTCGCCGAAAAAATAACCAGCGAGGAATTGAGATCGGCGGCAAAGCCGCTGATTGGCTCCAGCTTAAATATTCCCGCTCCGATCGTCTTGATAATACGCCAGCCGCCGGTCGCCGTTCCCAGCGCCATCGCGACTGCCGCCAGCAATTTTACATAAAAAGGAACCTCAAAGGCCTCAATGTAGCCGCCGCTCAAAAGCGCCAGCGTAATGATTCCCATAGATTTCTGCGCGTCGTTGGATCCGTGGGAAAAGGCCATCGTCGCCGCCGACACGAGCTGCATTTTCTTAAACCGATCGTTAATATTGTAAGGCGTACATCGACCGAACAACATATACAGTCCCCGCATGACAAGACACCCGGAAACGATCGCCAGAACCGGCGAAGCGACGAGCGACAAAATGATCTTGCCAATGCCCCAGAGATTCAGGCCTTCTAATCCGGTAGAAACCAGAACCGCGCCGATGACGCCCCCGACCAGCGCGTGCGAGGAACTGCTCGGAAGCGCCGCCCACCATGTCAAAATATTCCAAATGACCGCGCCAGAAAGCGCCGCGATGAGGACATGTTCATTCACGTGCCCGGCAGAACGCACAATATCAGCCCCGATGGTTTTAGCTACCCCCGTACTGTACATAGCGCCGAGAAAATTCAGGATCGCCGCCATAAGGATGGCGTCGCGCGGTGAAATCGCCCGCGTCGATACCGACGTGGCGATCGCGTTCGCCGTATCATGAAAGCCGTTGATAAAATCAAAGACCAGCGCCAGGCCGATAACGGTAAAAATCAGAATATGCAGTTCAGGCATACTTCATCACCACGCCACGAATCATATCCGACACATCTTCGCAGTGATCCAGCGTATCCTCCAGATTCTCCAAAATATCTTTCCACTTAATCAGTTCAATGGGATCTTTTACGTTATCAAACAGATAGGCGATCTCGTGTCGATAGACACGATCCCCCTCGCTCTCCAGCTTGCCGATTTTATGCGTCGATTCTAAGATCTGCACCCGATTCTTTTTAATGTCCTTAAGCAGGGAAAAAGCTTTTATGATCTCTTCCGTCGCTTCCAGCAGCAGTTTTGTCAGGGAGATCGCCCCTTCCTTCGCCGGACCGGTGCGATAGATGACGACCCGTTGCAAGGTTCCCTGCAAAAAATCCACGCCGTCATCCAACCCGTTGACCAGAGAAAAAATATCCTCCCGGTCGATGGGCGTAATAAAGGTCTGATTCAGCTTGTCGATGATTTTATCATTGACGGCGTCGGCCTCATGTTCCAGATCGATGATCTCCTTCATTTTGGCTACCGCTACGCTGGGATCCTGCATGACTTCATCCATGATAAGCGCCCCTTGATAAAAATATTTAGCGCTTTCCACGAAAAGGTCAAAGAACTCGTTGTTCTTGTTCTGGAAATTAAACATGCGGCCCTCCTGCTCCCCTGCCATGGCTCGTATCTCTTGTTACTATATCATGATTTTTTTCATTCAGCAATGCTTCCCCGGCGCGCCGATACCGCTTCTCAAAACGGCGGCGGGGGAGAGTTCGGCAGCTTTTTTTGGTTGATGAGCTCTAAAAGTTCTTCATAGTCTCGCTTCAACTGTAAATAACGGTCGGCGATCTGGAGCGCCGCTAATACGCCGATACGCGTCCCTGATAAGATATTCATGTTTTGCGCGACGTTTCTCATCTGCGTATCAACGATGGCCGCAAGCTTTCGTACATAAGTCTCGTCGCTATCTGTTTTTAAGGGATACGGTTCGCCGAAAATATCCACTATAACTTTTTTCTCCACCGCTTCACCACATCTTTCTCCGGAATATCCGGGCGCTTCGCCTATTTCTTTTAGTTTATCATAAGCGAGCAGGAAAAAACAGCCGTCTTTTTCTCTCTTTTTCAATTTCCTCATCGGTCAGCGTCCGATCATCGGATTGAAATTGCAGCGAGAAGGCCATACTTTTTTCTCCCTCCGCCACCTGCCGTCCGGTATATACGTCGAACAGGCATATATCTCGGAAGTAAGAACCGGCATTCTTTTTAATGACCCGCTCGATATCCGCCGCCGGAATATCTTTCGTTACGGACAACGCCAAATCACGCGTGATGGCGGGGTAGCGGGGAACGCACTTCGCCCTCCACCCTGGAAAAACC
>CAJPUA010000081.1 GCA_905373705.1 uncultured Schwartzia sp.
CTGTATACGCGCTGCTCCCGGCACCAGAGCCCTTGCCGCGCCGTGATTACCGTCCGGTCGTCGCCGAACCGCGCCACATCGACGCCAATGACAACCGGCTGTCCGTCCACGGAACCCGGCAATAGCTCCCGCACCGCCGAGTCAGAGACGAGATCGATCGGGATAACAACGTCAGACGCCGACGCCGAGAAGTCGCAGAGAAGCTCCTGGCGAAACTCCATTTCTGTCATCGTCGCCCGCATTTCCTCGATTTCCTCGTCCGGCAGAATATTCGTTTCGTCCGCCCGATAAAGGCACGAGAACCAGGTTTTCTCTCGCTGCGCGTGCTGATACATCTCGTAGAATTGGTTCTGCCCCTTGGGCGTCCCGATGAATACCGCCCAGCCTTGACGATCGGAAAGCGTCGGGCGGATAACCTCTCCCCAAAGCGACGGCTTAATCTGCGCATACTCGTCAAGAATGACGCCGTCCCAATACCCGCCGCGAAGCCTGGCTGGATAGTCGGCCCCGACGAGGTAAAACCGCGTCCCCGGCCAGCCGTTGTGCAGCGTCGGAAGCTCGACGAATAATTCTGATTCGTTCGGCGTAGCGCCGGGAATTACGCTCGTGTAATGCTTGAGATATTCCCACGCGATCAGTTTCGCTTGGTTGCGGTACGGCGCTACGTACGCATACTTCGGAGCCTCGCGCGTGTTTACAATGCCTTGCTTTATCATGTGATTGACTGTGCCGACCGTCTTCCCAAAACGTCGATGACAGACAAGCACCGCGAAGCGATGTTTCTCAAGCGCCGGATGAAGCGTATCCAGCCAGATCGGCCGCGGCTTGTACGGAATAACGACTTCTCTCATTTCGCGTCACCGTCCCACTTGAACGTGATCGCTCCGCCGCCGTCGCCGGAAATCTGCGTCCTGTTTATGTAGATACCATCCATCTTGTTAAGTAAATCCATAGCCTTCAGGCGGTCTGTATTCGACGTCTTTATACTCTTTGCGATTTTTGTTAATAATTCTCTACGCTCTTTAGCGTCCATGATTTTCGACGACGATAATTCTTTTCTTAATTCTGCTAATCTCTTTTGTATACAAACATTTCCCAACAACCTTGCTGCCGCTGTTCCCGCTACTTTATCCGACCTAACCTTGTACCCAGCGGATTTATATGCTTCCGTGGCATTGCCGCTTTTTACAAACTCAATGCAAAATCTCTCTTGTAATTCTTTCACAATGCCACCCCTTTCATGTATTCATGACATACAAAAAGCGCCTGCTCTCTTACTCGCAAGCGCTTTTATAAAAACCTATGTTATTATTCTACCAGCGAAAAACGAAAGTTATTACTGGAATAGAAAATTTTTCAAGAAATATTTTTTCAGCACGAAAAGAGGACACCGTCAATCCCTTGTGCTACAAGGATTTAAGCGGCTTAAAAAATTTTTCAAAAAGGGGCTTGACTTTTGTGCCACAAAATTGTATTATGATTATGGGCCACGAAATAAGGGGGGTGAAGAAATGAAAAACAGGAACGTCGGTCGCCCAACCGACAATCCAAAATTCCAGTCGATACACGTTAGGCTGGACGAAGAGTGCAAAGAGATTTTAGAAAACTTCTGCACTCAAAAAAAAATACCGCGGGCAGAGGCCATCCGCCGCGGTATCAAGAAGCTAAAAAAATAGAGGCTCCGCTCTCTCGGCAAAAAGAACAGCGAAGCCTCACGCACCCCCGAAGGGATGATAATTCATTATATCATCTCTTCGAAAAAAACGAAAGGATGATAAAAATGAAAAAGAATACTTACTACATCATGGAAACCACGCCCGGCGGATATCGAGAAGCAAAGAAAATCCACGCGACGAGCTTGACCGCCGCCAAACGGGCCGCAAGCCGCGGCCAAGCGTTCTACGGGACAGAGCTTTTAATCGGTCTCTCCGTCGACGAAAACGGATTCGTCCGGAATCCTATCGCCGTTAAAGAAGTCGGTAGAGCATGGGAAGACATCTAACACGGGAAAGGAGAGCTTAAAAATGAAATTTGCAATCGAAAAAACCGGCGATAAAATCGTAGTAACAACCCCGTATAACGCGAAGTTTGCTAAGAAAATGAGAGACTTCGGCGGCAGCTGGAACGGTTTTGCTTGGGAACTGAATGCGGACATGCTTGAAAATGTTCGAGACAGAATGCGGCATTACTTCTGCCGCGATGATCATGAGTGCGAAACTGTAGACGTCGAACTTACGGCAAAAGACACTGTCGAATACGGAGACATGTTCGGGATCGTACTTGTCCAAGCGACAGGCCGGGATTCCGGCGCCTGGATACCAAAAAATATGACGGAGACAGTGGCGTTATTGAAAGGCACTATTGATTCCGGTGGAAGCATAAAATACTGGAACGTCGTCATCCACAAAGGGGCAAAATTTCTCGTCCGCGGCGTGCCGAAAAAGGCCGTCGAAGAAGAATTCGATTTTTCCTCGGATGATTTCGACGTCAAAATAGTCAAAGAAAACGCAGTTGACAGAGAGGCTCTCACGAAAGAAAAAGCCGCACTGGAAGCACGACTGGAAGAAATCAATCGTATGCTTGAAGAAAGGGGAAAAGAAAATGAATAAACTTAATTACAAAGAGCCGAGGAATAAAGACTTGGAGAAAGAGTTGTGGGAACATGACGACGTTTTCGATTACGAGAACGCCATCAGGGACAAGTACTTCAAGACCGAAGCCGATAGAGAAAACGAAGAGAAGCAAGAAGCGGCGGAAAAAGAGGAGCAGGCCGTAGAGAATGCGGCGTGGAATCTCTTTGCAAAGGTATATAACGAAACAGCTACGTATATACCGGCGGGAAAGGCTCAGGATTTGATCAGCGAGCTGACGCGCTGGAGCGAAGAAAATTCTTCAAACTCCATTCGGGAAAAGCTGACGGAATTTCTTAAGCTTCTGAAAGACGCGTCAGAAACCCCGCCGAAGCGGGATGAATGGGGCCGGCTGGATGAAATCGAGCTAAACGAAGAATTGCTCGAAATAGTCTACTTACCCTAAAAAAATAGCCAAAGCCCGCTACGCATTACGCGCGGCGGGCTTTTTTGATGGTGAGTTTTAAGTGTATGCAAGGTTTTACATTGAAACTTTTCTAAGCCACTTCTTCAGCGGATGATCATACACTTAAATATCTCTAAGCCACTTATTCAGCGGATAAACAAACTCACCATGGCTTAGACTCATTGTAACTTACACCATATTTTTTGTCAAGCTTTTTCTTAAACCCCTAAAATACCCGGATCACCTGCGCCTGCGCTGCACACGCAAGCGCATAATTGCGAATCTCAACGAGCAAAAAATGATACGTCGAAGACGAAATATGCAAATCCCAGCAGCTCGTTTTATAACTTTCGCCCAGCTTATACCGCCGCCGGTAAATCTCTTGTCGTATCTCGTCGCGGCCACACCACTCTTTCACCGCGTCAATTACGGACAGCCACGCCTCCGGCTGATAAACGATGTAACCGTTGAAAAGCGCGACACTGTTCAGTTCCGCCGCTAATCTTAAAGCCCCGACGGCGGTAGGATCGGAAACGTAACTATGCCCCGTCGGCGCTCCGCCAGTGCGCCCGCCCCCGCCAAGTTTTCGCTCTAAGACAGCTTCGCGAAGCTCTTTCTCTCTGCGAAACATTTCCTCGATCCGGTCAATGTTCTTTACTCGACAGCGCCGCTGCAATTCCACGCTCACACGCTCCCCTCGTCTTCATAAGTTCTTCTCATCCAAATAGCGACTGTTCTTCCGAGTTCGCCAACTCTGCCCTCTGTAGATTTCTCACGCTCTGGGCATAGTATGAATCTTTAAGCTCAATTCCAATCGCCCGCCGCTTCATTTTAACCGCCTGGTACGCTTCCGATCCTATCCCCATAAACGGCGTAAATACAACGTCGCCGGGGTTTGTCCACATCGTCACTGCCCGTTCAATGACTTGCAGCTGAAGCGGCGCGATGTGGCGTTCGTCCTCATTGTCTCTCGCGCTCTCCCGTTGCAGCGTGTTCGACGGATTGATATCGTGCCATACACATTCCGCCCACTGCTGCCATTGCTTCACTGGGAACTCTTCGGCCGTATGATGTACGGGCTTCGAATTGTCTCCTGGCTTTCGGAACGTCAAGAGATAATCGGGAACACCCATCCGCGAGAGACAGGAATCCTTCTTGACTTGCTTCCACAAAAGCCCGATTGCCTTTGTCCGTTGCATCGCGGTCACTGGATCTTTGCGAATCGTAACCCGCGGCGTGTGCATGACAAATCCCACACGCTCGAAAATTCGCACAAGCGCCCCGGAAAAATCCCGTAGCCCAATTACACCATCCCGCTGCTTGCTCAGCGGCAAATCCATGCAGTGAACGCTCATGCAGCGCCCCGGCGCAAGAATTCGATAAAGCTCTTTCGCCAAAAAGCGAAAATGACGTGCAAACTCCAAACTGCTACGGCAATTCCCCATATCCCGATCGCTATTGCTGTACGTATACAAGCTTTCAAACGGCGGTGAGAATATGATAAAGTCAACGCTGTTTTCCGGAATCCCACGCGCCACTTCTACGCAGTCTCCGTGATAAATATGCCACATCTTCCCGTGATCTTGGCCTAACACCTTAACCTCGTTCATATCGATCCCCCCCTTATGCCGCCACGACCGTTTTCAGCCATTCCGGCAGCTCCATGCGCTCCTGCGGTTCGTAGCTTTTTGTCTGCCGTGCCGTAGCTTTGATATTGTCTTTCGTGATGTTCTGTGTCACTGCAATCATCCCGCGCAGCATTTCTTCAAACTGCTTTTCTTTGCGCTGGATGTTTTCTACCACTGCGCCTTCTGTGTCCGCCGTAATAATTCGCACATCGACTGGGTTCTCTTGTCCAAACCGCCAGCACCGGCGAACGGACTGATAGTATTGCTCGAAGCTGTCCGATAGGCCGACGAACGCCATTTTGTGGCACCGCTGAAAATTCAGTCCCATGCCGAAAATAAGCGGTTTACTGATCAGGACACGAATCCTTCCGGCGGCAAAGTCTACCGCCGCCCGCTCTTTTATATCCGGCTTATCGCTTCCGCTGATCTCGACTGCGTCGGGGATGAGTGACTTCAGCGCGTCGGCTTCGCTGTTGAGATTGCACCATACAAGCCATTGATCCGTATCCGCATTCACGATTTCAGCGCACGCCCGCGCTCGATCCTGTACACTGTCCCGCCGTGCCTGCTGGCGCTCCTGCAAAGTCAACGCCTCGACCGCAAACAAAGATTCCGGCTGTTTCTCCGTGTGTACGGTATTCTGTGCTATGCGCAGCGGCGGCAGATTGTAGCGCGTTCCGTCATATCCGAGGTCTTGCGGGTTCGTGAGCATGACGCTCCAGCTTGCCACCCAGCGCCAAAAATCATGCACTGCGTGACGCTTCAGCCGCCATTTACTCGTATCTCCGCCGTCGTGGACAAAAAACGTGGCCAGCATTTCGTTCGACGACATCACTCCCAAAAATTCGCTATGATTGCA
>CAJPUA010000082.1 GCA_905373705.1 uncultured Schwartzia sp.
AATAAGGATAAACGTCCGGCAGGTCGCCTAACGAAATATCGGGATAACAGGAGGACGAAAGCGCTGTCCCCTTGCCCGGCAACCACTCCAGAGAACCGTGCGTACCGATATGCACCACCGCGTCCGCTCGCCAGAGATCGCGCAGCCAGTGATAAAATCCGATGTAGTGGTGTGTCGGCGCGGCCGCCGGATCATGCAAAATCTTGCCCGGATCCTCGCCGAAACCGCGCGGCGGCTGTACCGTGATGAAAATATTGCCGTTGAGCGTCCCGGGAATCAAAAGATCGCCCTCGTAATTAAATACCTCCCCCGGCGCTTCGCCCCAATCCGCGGTAAGCTGCGTACGCACCGCATCCGGCAGACGTGTGAAAAAGCGGGCGTACTGCTCCGCCGTCAGATGACCGTAAGCGTCCCTCACCTGCGCTGCGCTGATGAACCGGCGATCATTCGTCGCGTTGTCCGTCAAAAGCTTCATGAACGCCTTGCTGTTCTCGGGAATCGTCGCCACCGTGTATCCGGCGTCTCGCATTTTCGCCAGCAGGCGGCGCACGCTTTCCGGCGAATCAAGCCCCGCCGCACTGCCAATATTAGAATTCGTCGGCGGATAATTATGAAATACGACAGCGATTTTCTTATCCTTATTCGGCTTTTTCTTCAGGAGCGCCCACTTTTTCGCCTTCGCCGCCAATCGTGCCATGCGCTCCTCCATGACCTGCCAGGTCACGTCGCCGACGTCGTCCTTCACCCGCGCTGCAATAGGTACGCTGTGAATAACACCGTCAAACTCCGGCAAGCTCACGGCAATAGAAACTTCCATCGGATCCAGCCCCGCCGTAGACTTTTCCCATGCCTCACGCTCGCCCAATACGGTGTACGCCTCTAAGAGCGGGACATCGAGCCGTGCCAGCTCCTCGATCGACGTACCGGCGGCCTTAAGAGAAAACTTCATCGTATTGACGATAACGTCCACCAACTGCGTTTTCCCCCGGAAAAAATAGCGGTTCACCGCATCCATCAGGGTAGGCGAATCAAGCTCCTCATTACGGAACGTGTTCGTAAAGACGGCGATGGCGTTCATCTCCTGCGCCTCAATGGCGCGGATAAGCGCGGCGTGATACGTGAAATCGCCCATCAGCCACTCGGTGCGATAGAACAGGATCCCCACCGTCGGTCGTCCCGCCGTGTAATGTGCTGCCAGATAACCTTCCTGATCCTGGCAACGTTCCGCCTCCGTCCACGCGGGGTGCCATATCCCATGCCACGGCAGGAGTTTCGGCTCCTCCGGCTCGTAAGGCGTCGCGCCAAATTCCTTCCCCAGCCACAGCACGCATTGATAGAGATTTTCTCCGCCGTCATAGCGAAAATACTGCCACACCCGGCGGCTCTGCTCTGCGGAAAATCCCTCTGATACCTTGTCCGTCCCGGCATTCTCTACTAGAATCAGATAGCGGCTGCCGCGCTTTTCCATGTACCGCGCCGCTCGACGCAGGAACGGATTATCCAGCCCCGTCCCCATCCAGAGAATAAGAACGACGTCCGCCGCGGCGAAGCGCTCCGCCCATTCGGCCGTCCATTCCGTATCACTGGCAAAGAGCCAGCCCTCGGCCTCAATCTTCGGCGCTTCTTGTGCCAGCCGATCCCGGTTCTTGCGGTAAAGAGAATAACTACGGGAAATATTTGTAAACAGAACGATCCTCATTCCAGTCCTCCTCCCCGCGCTTATCAAGCCGTCGGACGCAAGCCGCCGCCAGTAGATATTCCAGCGCCGAAATCATCGCCTTTTCGAGCATGCCCTCGATTTCAGGCGCTTTTGCTCCGGCGGCGTCCGCTAATAGCTTTAATATTGGCTCCGCCGCCGCCCGCGTTTCTTGTTCCGATAAAAGTCGCCATAAATATTCGTCCAGTAAATGTATATACAGGATGCCATAGGGGACTAAATCCTCGGAGCCAGCCAGCGCGTCAAGCTCTGCCAAAAACACCGGCTTGATCGCCGCCTTTTCGCCGGCGATCTTTCGGTACGCTTCCCAGACCGTATCCGACGTCACGCCGAAGCGCGCCAAGCGTCGCAAAAGATCGTGCTGACGCTCCGGCGAAAGCCCCGATTGACGAAAGAGCGCCTCCTTCACCGCCGCGATGACGACCCGGCCGATCAACTCGCCCAGTTTGCTGTGCTTTCCCGCGCCGTCAAGGTAGAGCGGCGAATCCGCGTTCGCCACGACAATCGTCTGGTCGGTACCGGATCCGGTCGCCAGCCCCGTCGAATATCGACTGCCCGCCATCAGCTCCTGAAGCGCCGCTGTTTTCGCCTCAGTGCAGGTGACTAAGGCGCGCGCCAGCGTCCCCGGCGCTAAATCGGTGTCCAAGACAAGAATAATATTGATCGTCCCCGGGCGCGGCTTTTCCCGCCGCTTAAAATAAGTCGCCGGGTCCCCCACGCGGCCGCCGTTCGTCTCAATTCCGCCGGTGACGATGGCCGTCACTGTCAGATCCTCATAGGAAAGGGACTTCACCGCCGCGTTCGTCATCTGCGCCGCCGTCCCCATGCCCGTTACCCGGTCGGGATCAAGCCCCAGCCGCCGCGACACGATGGCCATATGTTCCTCATAGGTCGCGGCCAGCATTTCGCAGGTCATTCCCGCCCCTCGCGTCATATCACGATTATAAACCGCCGTGAAATCCTCATGGTAACCGCCGTTATATACCGACGTACTCAGCACCTTGCGCCGCCCCTGAAAGAACAGCACGATGCTCTTATCGTAAAGATACGCCGTATCCCCTGTCGAGAGCCGCGCCAGCGGAAAACGATTGTCCATCTTTGCCATCCTTTTTCGACCCCGCGCCGTTTCAGCGTGGAGCCGTTATTTTCGACAGGGGCGCCCGCCCAGCGATTTCCCGCCAGATATACGGCTTAGTTTAAAGCAATTCCCCTAAACCATTAAACCATCGCCAGAAAATCGAATGCGGACCGCCCCTTTTTTCAGGCGCGCTTATGCTTGCCTGCCTTGCCCGTCATGATGCGGTCGTACATCGCGTGGATTTCATTCGCCGACATTCCTTTCTCTTTTGCCGCCTTTACATGAATCATGGCGCTGCGATATTTCGCGTGAGTCTCGTCCTTAGGAATACTCTCGATATCCATCGGATCAAATTCCATGACCTTCTTGAAAATCGCGTGGATCTCTTCCGAGCTTTTGCCCGCATCCTTCGCCGCTTCCGCGTGTTTTTTCGCGCTCATATAGCGCGCTTTGCCGTGCGGATCGTCAGGCACCTTAAACGCTGGGTGTTCCATCCTCTTTCACCTCCCTTCATAAGCGGTCAAATTCTTCGGCGCAGCGGCTAAGTGCTCCCAGCGCGCCGCCCGCGCCGTATCTGCTGCGCCGTAAAAGAGATATTTTAATACGGTAACGATAGCGCTCCTCTGCCGTAATAAGCCATCAATTTTTAACCGCTTTTTATATTGTTTTTTATTATAAACAGTATAGCCGTCATACAGTCAAGCAAAGAATTTATTTCCCCAAATGACGCCGCACACGCAAAGCGCCGCTTTTTGCGGGATAAAAGCCGTCCTCCCACTTATCCAAAACAAAAAGCCTGTCCTCTCGCCCGCTCTTTTGACCCGCGTCTAAAAAAGCGGGAACCTGCGGACAGGCTCCTGCGGACGGCACACGCCGCCCGCGTTCTAATTCAACTGAAAGCGAACCGCCGTCGATATTGCGCAGCGTACCGCGTCGCCGGCGGAATTTTCCGCCGGGCTGAAGGTGTATTCAAAGGCCGCGTTCCGAGCGGCGCTGTCCATCTCATCGTACCCCGAAGAGCCCACTACCTCGGCGCTCTCCACACTGCCGTCCGTACCGACGATAAGCCGCAGACTCACTACGCCCTCGACCCCATCACGGCGAAGCCGTTCGGGATATGCAGGCTCGACCGCCGAGATAAGGCGCGGCGGGACGCTTGGCCTCATTCCGCCGCCGCCCTCGCCTTCGCCGGATCCGCCGCCGGTTCCGGTTCCGTGACCGCTGCCGCTGCCGCCGCCCGAGCCGGATCCGGTGCCCGGGCCTTCGCCGGAACCGGTTCCGGTTCCGTGACCGGTTCCGCTGCCCCCCTCGCCTGTGCCACCGGGCGCGCGCTGAATTCCCTGCCGGTCAGCCGGAGGTCTTGGCGAAGCTTGCCGCTCCGGTTCTGGATCCGGCGGCGCTTCGTTATTCAATGCGTCGTCCGGCGGTGGAGGCGGTGTCGCCTCATTAGGCACCACGACATCCTCCGCCGAAGGCGGCTCCATCGGCGCCGGTGAACCGCCGCCCCCGCCGCCGCCCTTACCATGCCCCGGGCCCGCGTCCATATCGTACAGGACGACTTCCACCGGCGGGTTGATCGGCTCATGGGGCTTCGTCAAAAGTCCGGTCACCGCAATCACGACAAACAGCGCCGCGTGGATCAGGAGCGACACGCCCAGCGCCCGATACTTGTCGCTCGCGTTTTCCCGGATCATGCCCCATTCCCCCCGGATTCAGCACCCAGCCCAAACCGCGTTACCCCGATTCCCTTGAATTTATCAAGAAGCTGAATGACTTTTCCGTAATCAACCTCCTTGTCAACCCGCATGACCACGGAAAAATGGGGATTACGGCGCGCCTCGCTCTCCGCCTGCCTGAGAAGCTGCTGCTCGCCCATCTTTTTGTCCTCCAGCCAGAGGGTGCCGTCTTTCTTCAGCGTCACCAGATACGGCGCCGTCGTCCGAAGCTCCGCGTGCTGCGCCTTCGGAAGATTGATATCCACCGTCTTGAGGTTCACCATGTAGAGCGTGCTCAACATGAAGAACACCAGCAGGAAGAACATAATATCGATCATCGGAATGATCATGACCTCCGGCTTAGAAAATCCCCGCCGATCTCGGAGCCTCATACCGTCGCACCGCCCTCCGCTTTGAGCGCCTTGCCAATCTCCTCCTGACGCCCCTCGACAATCGAGAAGCACTGTTCCATGTCCGTCACGATGTTTTCAATGCGCTGCGTAAAATACGAATGGACGACCAGCGACAGAATCGCTACGCAAAGACCGAAGGCCGTCGCGATGAGCGCCTCGCCGACGCCGCCCGTAATCGCCGTCGCCTGCCCTGAATCGAGATTGAACACGCTGAACGCCGAAATCATGCCGATAATCGTCCCCAACAGTCCCAAAAGCGGCGACAACGTAACGATAACATTCAGATAATAAAGGCGGCGACGCAGCTGAGACAGCGCGATACCGGACTGTACTTCCAGGAAAGACGTCACGGCGCGGTTCCCGCCCAAAAGAAGATGGAACGCGCCCGTCAAAAGCTCAGGGAGTATTCCTGGTGAATTTTGCGCCAGCGACTGCGCCATATCATAATCCCCGTTCGTCACGCATTCGTAGAACCTCCGTCCAAACGCCCGGCCCGCGTCCGCCTTGGCAAAAAACCGGGCGCGCTCCGCCGCGATGGCCACCACGAAAATTGAGCAAAGAAGCAGCACGTACATAACATATCCG
>CAJPUA010000083.1 GCA_905373705.1 uncultured Schwartzia sp.
GTATCCTGCAAATAGAGGGCCGCGGTGGTAATGTCCCAGATGAAAAATTTCGGCGGCACCGGCTCCATGTACGATGTGCTTTGCACCCGGGCCAGAATAGAGAACGGCATCGCGAAGCTGGGGCTGAAAAACGGAGAGCCGCTCTCTAAGGAATTGGTGGTCAAAGCGAATCCCGATTTCTTTTTGGTGTCGGGGGTGCGCACCGTCGATCTTTCCGGCGCGCATGAGGCCCATCAGCGCTTTTTAAGCGACCCGGCGCTGGCGGGACTTCCTGCGCTGCAAAATATTCGCATCGTGCCGGATCGCTACATTTACTGCGCATCGCAGCAGTGCGCTTACAGCGTCAAGGCGATGGCGAACGCGGCCTATGGTCGCACGCTGTTTGATTTGAGCGATGAGCATTTGATTAAAGGATATGAATAAAGAGAAGTCGGAGCGATTACTAAGCAGAGGAGGAAAGGCATGGGACTAAAAAGGCGGCTGACAGAATGGATCGCGCTGCTGCTTTTCCTGGCGGCACTGGCGGGCTGCGGGTGGCCGGGGACGCCGGCGGCCGAAAAAGACGCCGGCTACACGGTGACAGATGCCAGAAGCCGGCAGGTGAGAATCCCGCATAAGCCGGAACACATTGTGACGCTGGGCCTCTATACGGACGAGATGGTCTTAGGGATGGTTCCCACGAGTAAGCTGGCGGCGGTCAGCCACTATCTGGACGACCCGAAGGAGTCCGTACTCGTAGAGAAGGCGAAAAAGATCCCCAATAAAGTCACGGATCCGACGGTGGAGCAGCTCTTGAGCTGGCATCCGGATCTCGTCATCGCTAACGGCTGGACGAGCGAGGATAAGATTCAGACCCTCACGGATATGGGAATCCCCGTGGTGGTGTGCGGCCCGGCCAATTCCTACGCGGAGATTCAAGAGACGCTGCGGTTGGTGGCGGAGAGTATCGGCGAAGTGGAAAAAGGCGAAAAAATTCGGCAGAAAATGGACGCGATCCGTGACGAGATCACGGCGAAGGTAGCGAATATCCCGGCGGAGGAACGAAAATCCGTGGTGCTGCTGTCGCTGATGACGAGCTACGGCGGCGCGGGCAGTGCTTTTGACGATATGTGCCATTATGCAGGCGTCGTCAACGCCAGTGCGGCGGCGGGCCTTAAAAACGGGCAAAAACTGACGAAGGAAATGCTGGTGAAGAGCGATCCGGATTTTTTGCTCCTGCCTGTTTTCGACGACCGGGGCAATTTTGATACCCAGAAATTCATTGACAGTTACCTGCAAGATCCCTCCCTGCAAACCATGAAAGCTATTCGTCATCAGGCGTTCGTCTATCCGCGGGAAAGCTATATTTATAACGCTTCACAAGATTTCGTCTTCGGCATTCAGGAGTTGGCTTACTGCGCCTATGGCGACGATTTTCGTCAGGAGGACAACCGCCACATTTCCTTTTCGGGGGAAGCGTGAAGAACAGCAAGGCCGCCCGGTCGGGGAACGTCCCGCGCACGGGCGGTTTTTTATGCATCGCGGTAGGAGCGAGATCGGGTGGTGAATATTCTCTTGAAAGAAAAGGTGAAAATTTTTAGAATATCCTTGACTACTTACGGGGGATATCGTTTATAATACATGTAATTGTTGCCTTGAAGCAGGGGAAAGAGGCGGCAAAGCTACTTTCAGAGGAGGATGTGTATCACATGAATCGCATGGAAAAACGAATTTGGATGGCGCTGTCGTTGGTATGGCTCACAGCTTGTCCTTTGGCGGCGGAAGTTGCGGCTGAAGAGTCTTCCGGGGGGGGACAGACGGAGAGGATAGAAGAATATGCTTTGGATGATATCGTTGTTACGGCTACGCGAACGCCGGTAGAAGCCTTTAAGGCGAATGCTAATATCAATGTCATCACGCGGGATATGATCGAAAAGCGCCATTATACGAGCGTGCAGGAAGCGCTGCGGGATGTGCCGGGGGTATCGGTACCCATCTACGGCAATTCGGGAGAGACATACAGTGCTAACGGGTTGATGCTCAACGGCACGGATAATGTCGTCGTTCTCATCGACGGGGTGCGAGCTAATATCAATGGCAGTGCGATGACATATGGAAAAATGCCAATGTCTGAGCTTTCCAATATGGCTTCTATCGAACGCATTGAGGTTTTGAAGAGTTCTGCCTCTACCTTGTATGGCGCCGACGCGGCGGGCGGCGTCATTAACATAATCACGCGGGATCCTGCGAAGGGCGGAATGCGGACGACCCTCTCCGCGCTGCGGGGCAGTTTTGGCAAAGAGCAATATAATCTTTCGCATCGCGGCAGTAAAGACGGTTTCTACTGGGATATCAGTTTGCAAAAGAAAAAAACAGATAATTTTAAAGACGGATGGGGACGGGAGATCGTCGATCAGCTCCACTCGACGAACAATACCTATAAAGTCGGCAAGCGTTTCGGGGAGGCGGCGGACGTCAACGTGGTCTATCAGACCTATACCTCGGATTATGTCAGGCCTACCGGTGGTTGGAGCGATTTGGCCAAGGATAAAAAGTGGGGACAATATAATACCGGAGAGAAAAACAACACGAAATTGATGGTGAATTACCGGCAGAAATTTGGTGATCAGGCAGAAAATCATCTGTCGATCTTTCGCTATCAGCATCGGCAAGATGAATTGGCTTGGCAGAACAAACACAAAGCGACCGCCTATACGGCTCCGGCGATCTATCATTACAGCACTTTAGGCCTTAGCGATCAATTTAATTTCCACCTCGGCGAGCGCCATCAACTCGTTGCTGGAGGCGAGTGGTATCGGGACAAGACGGACGAATACAATTACGCGGGGACGATCTTTACCGGCAAGGACATTACCACCGCGGCCCTCTATTTGCAGGATACGTTTACTTTTGGCGATGATTGGGAACTTTCTTACGGGCTGCGATACAATCATAATTCCCGCTTTGGCAGCGCTTGGCTGCCCAGCGTCACCTTGGGGCATACGGTGCGGGAGCGCCTAAACTATTTCGTCGGCTATAAGCGATTCTTTATTGCACCCTATATGTCTCAACTGTTTAACCCGCGATATGGCGATCCCGATTTACAGGCTTCGACTGGCATGGCGGTGGAGGCAGGGGTGAATTATCGGTTTAATCCGCGTACGGTTGGCTCCATGAAGCTATTTCGCCGTTGGACGAAGGATGCGTTCGGATACGATGCCGGGAAGATCGCTCCTTTGAGTGGGAACTTAGGGGCTTATGCAAATTATGGTGAAGAGAATGCTCGGGGATTTGACCTTCAGATGAAAACCTATTTGGGAGACGGATGGACGGCCAGCGCCGCTTATACCTATACGTATGTGGAGACGGTGCCCGGCAGAGGGACAGCGGCGGTCAATGAGCGAGTACCGCGCAGTGCTTGGAACATTGGCATTGATTACGAAAAAGGCAAATTCAACGGCAATCTGACGGCTCGGGCCTCCATAGCAAAGTCTGGGTCAAGGAGCGGAAGTCAGGCATTGAGCAACACCAGTGCAGCGGCGGCAGATTATCATACGTTTTGGATCTTTGATGTGGGGATGAATTATCGGCCGATAGAAAACGTCAACTTCTTTCTTAAGTGCAACAACCTGTTCAACCGCCTGTACACGGAGCAGAGCTACGAGTTGGATCCAAATAAGGCATGGTATTCGGGTCCGGGAAGAAGATTTGAGGTAGGCGTGGAATACACATTTTAAAATTAGGAAATGTCTGCTTATATTTCCGCAGAAGGCGTTTGTCTAATGTTTCCCGGGAGGAATTTTAGCGCCAGTGTGGAATAGACTTTGGGTGGAGATTTGAAAAAGAGGCTGCCGGAGCGGAACGCGGCGGCCTCTTTGCGGTTAAAAGACGGGAAACGCGCCAAAGAGCGTGGACATTGCCTTGGGAGCGGGATATTATAGAGGAGTGGGTCTATGATGTATTGGATGAGGCGCGTATTTTGGATTCTGGGGTTATGGGTGTGTTTATTATTGGCCGGCTGTCAAACGCCAGAGAAAAACGTGAAGGGCGACGCGGTCGACGAGGGCTATACGGTTATCGACGCCCGGGGGACGGCGGTGTATTTGCCGCGCAAGCCGCAGCGTATTTTGACGGGGAATCTGACGTATGATACGATTGTCGCCGGGCTGGTCCCAACGGATCATTTAGCGGCGGTCAATATTTTAGACACGGATCCCCAGGCGTCGTTTTTTGCTGAAGAGGCGGAGAAAGTTCCGGTAAAAATTTATACGTTTACGAGTATTCCGCTGGAGACAATCATTAAGACGGCGCCCGATCTGATTATCGTTCCCACCTGGATCGCGATGGATCATGTCGAGACTTACCGGGAGCTGGGGTATCCGGTGCTCGTCTGTCAGGGGCCGGATAGTATCGAGGAAGCGAAGGCGGCGATACGGCTGGTGGCGCAGGCGCTTCGTGAGGAAGCGGCGGGGGAAAAGATCGTGGCGGAAATGGATCGGCAGCTGGCAGAGATCGATACGGTGCTGGCGGCCCGGACGGATCGCCGGCCTATGGGAATGCTGATTTCACAGATGCAGAGTTACGGCGGGCCGGGATCGATGTATGATGAGCTTTGCACCCGGGCGCGGATCGAGAATGGAATTGCGGCGGCAGGATTAAAAAACGGCGAGTTCCTGTCAAAGGAGCTCGTCGTCAAGGCGAATCCGGATTTCTTTTTGGCGCCCGAACCGCGTGAAGCCGATCGTTATGGGGCGGAGGCGTTTCGGGAGAAGTTCCTGAGCGATCCGGCGTTAGCGGAGCTTCCCGCGGTGCATCAGGTTCGGTTTGTGCCGTCGCGGTACCTTTACGGGTCGTCGCAGAATTTGGTATATGCCATCAAGGGGTTAGCAAATGCGGCTTATGGCAATATATTCGATATGAAGGACGAGCATCTGATTCACGGTTATTGAACCTGGCCTTAATCCAGCGGCTTATGGTCGGCGCGCACCGGCAGGGAGAGCTTGACGATATGCCGCTCGGCGGAGGCCGTTTCCCAGCCGTCTTTGATCGGCTGAATATAGATGTCGCCTGTGGCTTGCAGATCATTGCGGGCGAGGTATTCGACGAGGGATTGGCGGAGTTTTGGCGCCATCTGGTAGTAGGTGCCGCTGAAAAAGATGACGACGAAAAGTCCGCTGGGAATGAGGGCGACGTCGGGCGCCGGCTGATCCGGCGCGAGAGCGATGAAGTATTTCCACGTGGCGTAAAAATCCCGGGCGAAGAAGCTGTCCTGCCGGACGATCCATCCGGTAGGGACGGAGCGGAAGGAATGACGGCCGAAAAGCCGCTGGGTATGCTCGGCGAAGGAGGCGATTCGGGAGAAGGGCTTATGCGGCTCCCGGTCGGCGAGCGGCGGGCTGGCGAAAAGGCGCTGCTCAGGCAGCGTGACGGTTTGAAAGACGTCCAGTACGAGGTGTTTTTGCTCCTCCAATGAGGCCAGCATTCGGCGGACGCTTTCCTGCTT
>CAJPUA010000084.1 GCA_905373705.1 uncultured Schwartzia sp.
TTTATTGCCTTTTTCGCCGCCATTTTCTGCCGCCCCCCTTCCGTCGTTGCTATCGTAGATACCGCTTGCTTCCTCAATCATAAATCATCCATTTCTTTTCTGATTCTCTGACTTTTCGCCAATTCCTGCAAAAAATCCCGTCCTTCTTTTTCCAGCATATCCGCCCGCAGGCGATGCTCCTCATAGAGCGGCGCCAGATACGCCCGTCGCAGCACGCGGACGCAATCGTCGTAAACTTTAAACGAATCCTCATCCCCCGGATCCTCCACCAGCGCCCGCGACAGTTCATCCGCCGCCGCTTCATCAAGCTCGTTCAGCGCCGCCGCGTTATCCGGCGGCGTACCGTGCGACGCCCGTTCTTCTAAATAGCGCAGGATGCGTCCGTGAAGCGGATAAGGAAACTCATCCAAAGGAATCAGCGACGCGAGATGAACCAGCGTCCCCGCGTCGTTCCATGCCTGGCGAATAACAATACGCCCCGCCCGTCGAACCGCGTTATCCGCCTGACGAACCAGCTTCCGTATCGCCGCCCGCGGCGGTTCCATCTCCGCCATAGATCCGCCGCGATATTGGCGCAGTTCCTGCCAAATAATTCCTTCCTCGATCCCCAGCGTCCTCGTAAGGCGGCTGACATAGCCGCTTCGCTCCACCGCGCTGCACTCCTTCAAGACGGGGAGAATCGCCGTCAAGGCCCTTGCCTTTCCTTCCATCGTCCGCACCTCATTATGCCGAAGAGCGTAACGAATCTGGTATTCCGCCAACGGAAGCGCCGCTTTGGTCAGCTCCTGAAACGCGGCCGCGCCGTGACGGCGGATAAACTCATCGGGATCCTTGCCGTCCGGAACAATAAGCACCCGCGCCCGGGCGCCGGTTTTACGAATGATCGATAACGCCCGCATCGTCGCCTGCTGTCCGGCTTCGTCGCTGTCGTAGCAGAAATAAATCTCCGGCGCATAGCGAAGCAGCAGCCGACACTGTTCAACGGTGAACGCCGTCCCCAGGGACGCCGCTACATTCTCCACCCCCGCGCCAAAAAGCGAAATCGCGTCCATATACCCTTCCACGAGTATAGCATATCCCGCTTGTCGGATCGCCCGCCGCGAGCGATCCAGCCCGAAAAGCAACCGTCGTTTGTTAAATACCGGCGTTTCCGGAGAATTCAAATACTTCGGCTGCCCCGGCGGCGCGTCGCCTATTACCCGGCCGCCGAAGCCAACAACCCGCCCCCGCTCATCGGCAATAGGAATCATCACCCGGTTGCGAAAGCGATCATAGACGCCGCCGCTTTGACGTGACGCCGCGAGTCCGCAGCCCACGAGCAGCTCTTCTTTGACGCCGCGGCGTATGAACGCGTCCCGGAGCTTCCCGAACGCATCCGGCGCGAAACCCAGCTGGAAGCGGTCGATCGTTTCCCGGGAAATATCCCGCCCGGCGAAATACGCCAATCCCGGTGCGCCATACTTCGTATTGATCAGACAGCTGTGGAAAAAGTCCCTCGCCATCTCCAATACCCGGCGCATATCGGCAAACTTTTGCTCCCGCGCCAGCTCCCGCTCCGTTTTCTCCGTTTCCGGGAGCGGAATGTTCAGCTTCTCCGCCTGCATTTTAATGGCTTCAAAGTAACTGATATTTTCGATCAAGGATAAGAATTTAAAGACATTACCCCCGGCGTGGCATCCAAAACAATAAAAAAAGCCTTCATCCGGCACCACCGAGAAAGACGGCGTATTTTCCTGATGAAAAGGGCAGCAGCCCCAGTATCGGTTGCCTTTGCGTTTCAAAGGGACATAGGACGCAACTACGCTGAGGATGTCCGACGACGCCTGTACCCGCGCCACGAAATCATCCATCGCCGCACTTTTCATAACCGTCTCTCCACCCTTTGAACCACCCGCCGAAAATCTTTAATAACTCATATATTCCATATAAAAGTGAAAAGTCCTTTTTTCCGCTATTTTTTTCTTCACCCCTCCTTGTCGCGTACAAAATTCCTGGCGGCGCGCCGCTGAATAAAACGCGTCCTGCTTTTCCCGGCTTTTCGAGGCGCAAAAAAGCCGTCGCTTTAGCGACAGCTTTTATATTGATCCTTTTCAACGTCGGGCCACAGCCCTCAGGCGCCCTCACGGCACATGAGGCGAGCCGCTTACCGCTGCTTCCTTCCGGACCTGACGGGATTCACAGAGCCTCATTGCGTGAGACCCAAGCGCTGCGGTCCGACCTAAAAAAGGAACCTCAAACAAATGGCGGAGAGTGAGAGATTCGAACTCTCGGTACAGCGTTCACCGTACACACGCTTTCCAGGCGTGCTCCTTCAACCACTCGGACAACTCTCCAATGCTTGAATAAAACGAATATGAAATTACGCCATGGCTGACCATAACGGTATATAGGGTAGCACATTTCCCTGCCGCTGTCAATTTCCATCTAATCTTCGTCGTTATTGGTTCTTCCACGAAAAAAGTCCACGGCATTTATTCACCTGCCGTGGACTTTTTCATTTGTCAATTCATAACGACGGGGCACGTCCCCAGAATCATCGCGCGCTCAATACCGGAATTTCTGTAACGATCCCTGTAAATCCTGCGCCAGTTTAGCCAAAGAATCATTAGCCCCGGCGATCTCCTGGGCCGAAGAAGACTGTTCTTCCGTCGCGGCGGATACCGTCTGCATCTCCATCGAGACCTGCTTTCCATACTGGTTGAGCGTTTTTACCTGCTGGCCGACATTTTCGGCGTCCCCCGTCACAACGGAAACGGCGTCGGATACTCGGCTGACCTGTCGTAATACGCCGTCTGTCCGTTCCTTGATCTGCTCAAATATGGTCCGCAGCCCGTCGACCGATTTCGCGCCTTCTCCGACGCTTCCCCGCCCTTTCTGCATGGAAGCGATAGCGCTTCCCGTATCCGATTGTATGGCGGAAATAAGCTCCGATATCTGCTGCGTCGCAGTCTGCGACTGCTCGGCAAGCTTGCGCACTTCTTCGGCAACGACGGCAAACCCGCGCCCGCTCTCGCCAGCCCGCGCCGCCTCTATCGCCGCGTTCAGCGCGAGCAAATTCGTCTGCCCGGCAATCCCCGAGATCGTATCAACAATCTGTCCAATTTCCTGCGACCGCTCGCCCAGCTTGTCCACCAGCGTCGCCGAAGAAATCACCGTCTCTTCGACGCTGCGGATCTGTTTGACGGAAGCGTCGATTGCGGCATTACCCTCCTCCGCATATTCAGCTGCGGCCGATGAATTTTTCGCCGCTTCGCCCGCTTCATTTTTTATATTCGCGATCGCGGTCATGATCTGCTGCACCGAATTTGTCGCATTATCAACCGACTGCTGCTGTTTCTCGACGACTCCTACCGCCTCGGACACAGATTCCGCTACTTGCGTCGCCACCTTAGCCGACTGCGTCGCGCTGGCGGACAGTTCCTCCGACGACGCCGCTAACTGTTCCGACGTCTCATAGGTTTTTCGCATAAGTCGATTAATCGCCGCCCGCATGTCCGTGAGCACGGCATCCATATCGCCAAACTCATCGCCGCGCGCAGCTTGCCGTGCATTCAGCCGAAAATCACCGTCGCGCAATGTCGCGCAGATATCAATCATCTTCTGTACCGGACCGGTAATCTCACGCGTTATCCATATGGCCACCACCAGCAACAGGACGATAAACACCACCGTCTTTATTACCAGCGAGCGGATAGCCTCTCCCAGCGCTTCCTCATTTTGCTTGTTTAACTGATCCGCATTATCGTTTGCCATCTTTTCCAGGGCCTCTACGCCTTTACGCACCTTAGTAAGCGTAAACTGCGCTTTCTTTTCATAAAATTGAAGCCCTTCTTCTTTACGCCCGGCGACGACCAGATCCAGCGCCTGCTGTATCTCCGCCCGATACTGCTGCCAGCTGCCCCAGACCTCGTCCAAACGACTGACGGCCTCGGGATTGGATTGCGCTAAGACCCTGTATTGCTGCCACGCGTCCTCAAAACTCTTATAGTATTTCCCCGCCTCATCGCGCGCTTCCTGCGCCCGCTTCGGATCATTCGTACTTGTCGCAATCAGGATACGCGTCTGCAACATACGCAGATCCAGCCGGTTGCTCGCCAACAGTCGAATCGCCTGTAATTTTTGCGTATACATAACTTCCATATCCCGATCCGCCTGCGCCAAATAAGACCAACCGGTAAAACCGACCCAACATAGCCCGAGTGCCGCAATGATCACTAAAATAATAAGCTTGTAAACGACCTTGATATTATTCATCCATCCCATAACGTCCCACTTTCCTTTTCTTTATAGTATTTGAGTGAAGCTATTCGCGATCTATCTGGCTATCTCCTGCCATTTTTTCATTAAAAATTTAGATTTTCAGAAGCTTATCGTTTCCATCATCATTACAAGTCTTTTCCTTATTTCATAAAAGAACCGCTCTTTTGTCAGCGCCGTATCGTAGCTTCCCTCCCCGTAACCGCCGAGCGCTTCCTTCGTCGTCATGCTTTTTGATAACGACGTACGCCTTCGCCGCCGTCTTTTATTCCGGCGCGCACCCCGGCGCTCATCGTATAGACAGCGTCGGCGTAAGCGGCCGCCGCGCCTTCGTGGGTCACGAGAAGCACCGCCGTCCCCGCGTCGGCGAATTGCCGCAGAAGCTTTAATATCTTCGCCGTATTTTCATCGTCAAGATCGCCCGTCGGCTCATCGGCAAGGAGAACGTCAGGCTTCTGCATCAACGCCCGAGCGATCGCCATGCGCCGCAGCTCTCCGCCGGAAAGCTGCATCGGCTCCTCGTCCGCCAGCTCCTCTATCCCAACCATCGCCAGGAGTTCCTTCGCCCTTTCCGTGGCGTCTGTCAGCGGATCATAGAGACGCGCCGGGAGCGTGACATTTTCCAACACGGTCAGACTCCGAAGCGCCGTATGCCCCTGCGGAATGACCCCGATATGACGGTTGCGCAGGCGCGAGAGAGCGCCGTCTTCCAGCGTGTAAAGCTCCGTATCATCGAGGATGACCCGTCCTTCGGACGGCCGCAAAAGCCCCCCGGCAATTTGCAGCAACGTGCTTTTCCCGCTCCCCGAGCGTCCCGTAATCTCAATGAGCTTCCCTCCGGTCAGGGTAAGCGTCGTGGTATCAAGGGCGCAGAACGTGCCTCCGGTTTTCCCCTGCCGGGCAAAAACTTTCTTTATTTCCTTTAAATATAAATTCATCGTATATTCTCCCGTAAAGTCATTTTGCTGGTAAGAAACAGCGAAGGAACGCTTCGCTCACTCCCCTTCCCGCAAAATCAGACTGGTATCAAGGCTGCTGATATGATATGCGACAAAGGCCGAAATAAGTCCGCCCGCCAACACCGCAGCGAGAAGGGTGCCTCCTGCCAGCATTGCCAACGACGCCGCCCCCGGAAAAAGAAACGGCACGCCCAGCAGAAGGCCGATCGCGTTCGTAAAGAGCGCCGTCACCAGCCCC
>CAJPUA010000085.1 GCA_905373705.1 uncultured Schwartzia sp.
ATCCGCAATGCCGGCGAGAAGCAAAGAGCCAACCTCGTCTTGATCTCCATTAACGAAGAAATTTACTTTGCCTTTCCCACCCGCGATAACGACATATATCTCCGCTTCTCCTAAGACTTTAACCATCTTGCCTAAATGTTCAGCAATTTCCCGTGCACTCTTTTTTTCCATATCTTTTACCTCCTCACATCAAGCCCCGGATTCTCCAGCACTCAAACCATGCCGCGAATCCAATTAACCATCCCGCAGCGCCGGCTACAAAACAGAGCCAGCGAAACCAACGCTTCACCCTGTCGCCTCCTCTTCTTGTTGACGTTTAACTAATGACTGCATTGCGGCACGAAAGCCGCCTGCTGCTTCCACGGCAGCGTTTGCTCTCTTCCCAATCACGTCAAACGCTTTCTTCGGTCGCTCTGGCAGCGGCTTTGGTCGTCGCATTTCCTCCTCCAGCGCCGCGTCCGCTAAGTCAACGTCAATCTTAAAGCGCCCTTTCGTACCAAGCGCCGGGATAACCCCACGATGTATGAGCCGTAAGACCAGCTGATAATCAAGACCGCTATACTCGGCGTATTGCAGCGCCGTCGTCCATTTCCATCGCCCCATGCCTTCACCTCCTCACGCCGCCGGATTGCCCCGGCGATTCATTTCATCTGCCAACGCTCTGGCCTCCGCCTTCGTCTTAAACAACTTGCCAACATTCTCATGATTTCCGCTGTGGTCGACGGCATCGATATCTTTCAGTCGGTACACCTGATACATCATCACGCCTGCAATCGGGTTACTTAATACCTTCCACTCGCTTTTCATTTTAGTTACCTCCTCATACCTGCCCTGCCGGGCTTTTCTTACACGACCTTAAACGTCACTTCATGCCCGGGGTTTTCGTGCACCAGTAACTGCTTCACCTCGTCCACGGTTTTACGGTTGTCCAGCGCCGCCGCCACGACGTCGCAGAGCTTCTTTCCATCTAAGTACGCCCATACCGTTTTCGCTTTCCGTTTCATAGTGATTTACCTCCCTTTTTACTTTTACGCCGAATTATAATTCGCTTTAAGCGAATTTTTTTGGCAAAAAAATAAAATCTTTACTAATCTTGTATAAGCCACATAAAGCTGTGAAGTTCCCCATATCGATAGGCGTTTTCCCAGTTTCCCAATTCACAATCGTCTGCTTGTTCTTTTTTAAGTACCTGGCTACATCCGATTGGGTAAGTCCTGCATTCACTCGTGCAGCCTTAAGACTAATCTTCATAATGGATTACACCTCCCTCTCTGTTGATCTACCCACATTATAAATTAGCTTAAAGCTAATGTCAATACTTTAAGCTAATTTATTTTTTGTAAAGTATTGTGGAAATCTGCTTCAAGATTTATAATTTACTAAAAGGAGGTTACGCCGATGCCAGAAAACGATATACTAAAAGAAGTATTTCAGCAGAATCTTAAACGTCTGTTAGACAAAAAACAGGCAACACAAAAAGATTTAGCAAAATATATGATGGTTAGCCCTGTAACCGTCAATGATTGGATCAGAGGGCGCAAGCTCCCAAGAATGGATAAAGTAGATCGACTTTGCGAATATTTTAGCGTCCCGCGAAGTGCATTGATGGAAACTGGTTACTCGGTTGGAAATTCCACAAATACACAATCAAAGACTATTTCAAAAGAGGAACGCGATCTAAATAAATTCCTCGAACGCGCGGAAGTAATGTTTGATGGTGACACCTATAAACTCACTGCTGATGACCGCGAAAAGATACGTGCAGCACTGAAACTGGCATTCTATGACGCAAAGAAACGGAATCGTCGAAAGAAGGACTAATGCCATGCTTAACATAAAAATCAGGGTTCGGAACCTGATAACAAAGTACGGAACCGCTAATCCTCGCTTATTAGCTGCTGACCTCGGTATCAGTATTATTGAAACCGATCTGCCAAAGCATATCCGGGGCTTTTTCGTCAGGGTACTTCGCCGAAGCTGTATTATCCTAAATCAGGCTTTGCCTGAGGCTGGAAAACGAATCGTTCTCTGCCACGAAATCGGGCATAGCCGCCTTCATACAGGGTATGGATGGCGCATCCAGCCGGACTGTACTTTTTTTGTCTCGTGCCGTTGTGAACATGAGGCAAATACATTCGCAATCTATCTACTATCGCACTCATCAGATATAGATGCTGATGTTACGGCTCAACTACTCGATGGACGACAACCAAATCCACGGGAAGTACATGCTATTTTAGGGAGATTGATTGACTGAATAGTGAGTGATAAATAAGAAAAACCGCACGGGGAATTTTATATGTTTGAATTTATGAAAAAGCTACTATGGCCTAAAAAAAGCCTGTTCCAAGAGTTTTTCCCAGATAAGAAGGACTATGACCAAAGAGTTCAAGAGATTATTGCTGATCTGTCTCCAGAAGAAAAAGAATTTGCCAAAAAATTATCTTCTGAGATATACACTTATGACGAGACATCTTCAGTAGAGGAATTTAGCACACATATCATAAACAAATACCGATATCCCCATATTATACAAAGCAAACTCACTAAGACATTGTATGAATTTATGGGGTTACTCATCGCTCCACAAATAAAATGTTCCACATCTTCAGCCCAAAAGAAACCACAAACCCCAATTATAAAAGAGTTAGTTTCTACATTTGAGGAGCAGCGGAAATTAAATGTGAATTTGTTATTTCCTGATATGCACTTAGCATACGCGAATAAAGAATTACACGAGTTGCAAACATCTCCGGATGTTGCAGCTATTTGTCTCCGTTTATCAAGTGCGCATAAGAAAATCGACATTTGTGACTTATATGCTCATGCTGATTTTTGGGGACTGGGTGCAGGAATATACCCTAAGAATAAATTCCCGAGATTCCCCCTGCATAAAGGCTGCATGTGTATGTTAGAAGCAGTATTTTATTGGGAAGTCTCTCAAAAACATCTAAAATTTAATAACGCTGGTGCAGATCATTTCTTACTGTCTTTATCGTTATCTGACCGAAAATCAATTTTAGGTGACTATGGATTTGAGAGATGGAAGAATGGTGAAACGTGGCTTAATTGTATTGAGCAACAAGTTCATGAGGATAGTATCCCAGAAATTATTGCACCCATACTTTCTGAAATCGAAAAGCTTTCTCTACCTGCACGTTACCATTTTTTAGATATCATGATTTACACAACTTACGCCAATCCTTATCATCGTATTTGGGAAATGACACATTATAGTACACGAAAAAATGGTATAGATATTACACAAACATCTAAGGAAATATTAAAAAGTGGTCTCGTAGAAATCATTCGCGATCCGAAAATTATTTTGAATAGCTACACCAAAAGCGAACTAATGAAAATGCACGATCGGCACCCCGAAAAACTAAAAGCCTCTTGGAAAAAGGAAACGATGATCTCTTTCATATTGGAAAACTTCACACAGGACGTAAATAACCTTGTTGTCCAAAGTAAATTTATTAAGTTGACGCCGCGAGTTGAAAAGGTTCGTGATCCACTTATTGCTTATTGTAAAGAAAGATTAGATCTGGGAACTCTTAATTATTTATAATACCAACCAAATAAAGTCGCCCGAAACGTCGGCGTGCCGGAGGAGTTTGTGGGGGCCGAAACGGGTGAAGCCATTACCAAGTAACGGTATCCAACGAATACCCTTATAAATCCGCTCATTTTGATGGCGTCGATAAAAAATAAAAACCGCCCACCGTGTTGGTAGCACGATGAGCAGCAAAAGCGAAATGAGGTGATCTTATGAAACAAGCGAACGGCGCGGGAAGTATCGGCTATGATGCCGTCCGCAAAAAATTCCGGGCCATGTTTACTACGCCCGCCGGACGACGCATCAGCAAACGCTTTAACACGAAGAAGGCGGCACAGGAATGGATTGCCTCCAACATCGCTAAACGTGCGGCAGGGTCTTACGTTGAGCCAAGCAGCATAACCGTGGGCAGCTGGCTTCTAACGTATCTGCATGACTACAAAGCACTAACGATTGCACCGAAGACTATGGATTTATACGCACTCCTTGCCCTGAAATGCGAGCCGCTTGCAGATATCCGTTTGCAAGCGGTGACGGCGCCGCTTATTCAAATCTTCTACACCGAACTTCTAAAGGACAACTCTGTTGCCATGGTACGTAAAGTACACGCTTTTCTCCATGCCGCCTGCACTAAAGCGCAGTATCTCGGTATGCTTGCCACGAATCCCATGGCTGTAGTGGATCCGCCGAAAGCCACTGTAAGAGAAAAGATTGAAACCTTCACGCCGGATGAGATCGCTAAAGTCCTTACCGCCGCAAAACAATATGCCGGCGGAAGGTATTACACTTTTATTTTCACCGCATTTCAGACCGGCGCACGGCTTGGCGAGCTGATAGCATTGGAATGGGATTGTGTTGATACAGATAAAAACGAGCTGATCATTCGGCGCAATCTAACTGTTTCCCAGACCGCAGGGCAACAGATAGGCGCTCCAAAAACGAAATCCGGCATCCGCGCCATTGCCGTGCCACCCTCTGTTATATCCGCCCTCAAATTATCCCAGCGGCACTCTCAGGTTATTCATATGCGCGGCCCCGTTTTTACAACGCGCACAGGGACGCATTTCCAGCCACGAAATATCATGCGCATGTGGAAGCAGCTTCTCCAAAAAGCAGATGTCCCATACCGAAATTTTCATGTCATCCGGCATACGCATGCCACTGAATTGTTAGCAGCTGGCGTCCCCATCGCTGACGTGAGCCGCCGTATCGGCCACGCCAGAATAAGTCATACGCTTGATCTGTACGGTCACGCTATCCCTCGGATGGATAGCCAAATAGCCGCTAAAGCGGAATTGATTTTTTCGCCAAAAACGAAATAGAAATGGGCGCAACGTGGGCGCAACCGCTATTTTCCACAATGCGGAAATCTCCATAAATAAGGCTTTCTAAAAACCACAAAACCATTCCCCGGAATGCCAACAAAGCCTTTTATATCAGCGGTTCAGCGCCATTTTTTCTTCTTTATGGCATGCAGGAGGTCAGGGGTTCGATCCCCCTCGTCTCCACCAGGGGAAAATTTATCCGCAGTTTTTGCTGTTGCAGAAACTGCGGATTTTTCTTTTCAGGTGGACGGCGCTGGCCCGCCTGCGCCGGAAGTCATATAAAAAGCTCTCTGACTTCGCAGAGAGCTTTTTTGCGAATGGTGCGATTGGCGAGAGTCGAACTCGCGGCCTGCCGCTTAGGAGGCGGCCGCTCTATCCATCTGAGCTACAACCGCAGGCGAAACCTCACTTATTATAACAAATGCCGTGGATTTCAGCAATGCTCCCCGGAACATTCACCGTATACAGGGAAAATACGCAGGGAAAGGCCTCGTGGAGCTCCGCGAGGCTTTTCCTCCGCAAATCATATTAGGCTGATAGGCACTCCCTGTAACGCGAGGCCCGCGC